>JASEGX010000118.1:0-5211 GCA_030017815.1 Thermodesulfobacteriota bacterium
AAGGGGCAGAAGGAGCCGGCCTATGATGAAACGATATTGGAGGTAGGAGAAACGGAAGGGGAAAGGGAAGACGGCGCCGACTACGATGAGAAATATGAAGAGGCGGTGCAGTTGGTATTGGAGACCAGGCAGGCCTCCATCTCTATGATCCAGCGACGTCTGCGGGTGGGTTATAACCGGGCGGCGCGCATGATTGAAACCATGGAAAAAGAGGGCCTTGTTGGCCCGGCGGATGGGAGTAAGCCACGTGAAGTTCTTGTACATAACTTGGGTTAGCATGTATTCCTCCTGGTTTTACAGGAAGACACACGGCCAGAGAGCACGCCTGGCCCTTGTCTCGTTCTTTGTTTTGGCCCTTAGCGCCGGCGAGGCATTTGCGAAGCCCTTGACCGTTGATAACATAGTGGCTCGCTTACAGGAGCGCTATAATACCATTAAGAGTATAGAGGCCGATTTTGAACAGGAGACCACGCTGCCGTCGCTCAATCAGCGGCGTCTGGCGGAAGGCAGAGTTTACTTTAAAAAACCGGGGTGTATGCGATGGGATTACTTAAGGCCGGATAAACAGGAGATGGTGACCGACGGAAAGACGCTGTGGATTTATATAGCCGCAGAAAAACGTGCCTATAGGTGTGATGCCCAGGCGTACCTGCAATCGCAGCTAACCATGGATTTCTTTTTAGGGCAGGGGGATTTTAAGAAAGATTTTGTTATTGTTATGGCTCCAGAGGATAAGAAGGCCCGGGGGAAATTTTATATCCTGACGCTCCTGCCGCGTTATACCCACCCGCAGGTGAGTGAGATAAAATTGTGGATTAAAAAAGATACATTCCTTATAGATAGCATACTCTCCAAAGACCATTTCAGTAATGCTACGCTCCTTCATTTAAAAGGGCAGCGTATAAACGGACCCCTGGATGACCATATTTTTGCCTTTTCCCCTCCAAAAGGAACAGAGGTTATAGATAGATAATCCCCACAACGAGGTGTGGAAGTAATGAAAGGTTTTTAAATGTCTCTGGAAAAACTACAGTCGGAAGTCCGCAGACTCCTTAAAGAAAAAAACGCCATACTTCTGGCGCATAATTACCAGCTCCCTGAAATCCAGGATGTTGCCGATCTGACCGGAGATTCTCTGGATCTGAGTGTTAGAGCGGCTAAAACCGACGCCGAAGTGATCGTCTTTTGTGGGGTACGCTTCATGGCCGAGACCGCAGCCGTCCTTTGTCCGGATAAGACCGTTATTTTGCCCCGGCTGGATGCGGGGTGTGAGATGGCAGATATGATCGATGCGGATGCGCTACGCGCCAGGAAGGCGTCTCTTCCCGGGGTTCCGGTGGTTACTTATGTAAACTCCACGGCCGAGGTCAAGGCTGAGAGTGACATTTGCTGTACCTCGGCTAATGCCATAAAAGTAGTCAATTCTTTGACGGATGCCGACGTGGTCTTAATGACTCCGGATCAAAACCTGGCTCGATATACCCAGCGGCATACAGGTAAGAAGATAATATATTGGGAGGGGTACTGTCCGATACATGAAATTTTAAGCGTGGAGGATGTATTGAAGGCTAAAGCAGAGCATCCGGGGGCATTATTCCTGGCACATCCCGAGTGCCGTCCGGAGGTTATTGACCTGGCTGATGCCGTACGCAGCACAACGGGCATGCTTGCTTTTGTGCGCGAGGCAAAGGCTGAAGAGTTCGTTATTGGCACCGAAGTTGGGCTTCTTTATCCGTTACAGAGACAAAATCCTATGAAGAGATTCTATCCGGCTTCGGATAAGATGCTCTGTGAACACATGAAGCTTACCCGTCTTGGGGATGTTATCGCGGCGCTTTCCGGGCTTAAGAATGTGGTTCACGTACCGGAAGAAGTTCGTATCCGGGCCAAAAAAGCAGTGGATCGAATGCTCGCGGTCCCAAGGGATTAAGATGTCCAGATGATATTCGGATTGAAGGCAATAATAAAGGAGGGAAAGGAAGGAAGGAAGGAAGAAACCTTTTTATATCGATTTAGCGCTCCGAAGGTGCGTATCGACGCACCATATCCAAGACCAGCCTCATCCGTTCCTTTACCGGCATCTGTAGGTATAATGGGCTCAAAAGCAGTATCCTGATAATCTCCCGTTTGTTCATAGGTTACACCTTATTTCTGAGTTACTAACCCCTTTACTATATATTCGGCAGGATTCAGCCTCTACATGAACGTCTCCGGGTAATTTCAAATAAATCACCCTTCGCCTTAGATAACACCGGCCTCAAAGACTAAGGCATATCTACGCAAGCCTCAGTCCGGCATTACCGTAAATTCACTTCTTCATCTGGCGGCCCGCCCGCTCGCATCTTCGTTTACAATTCATACATACCGCCCGCTGTGTTGGCTTATATGGTTTTTTCAAGCAATTCATGTCTTCACCTCCTTATACAAAAATATGTGTCAAAAAGATAACATCGTATATAACTACTGTCAAGCTATTGAATAAGCAAAATGTGTGCCATTATTTATCATAAACCGCCTAATCAACTAACTATTCGATTTTATTATATTTATAGTTTATAATCAAGCTGGCCAGCCCAAACGTTTGGTTCCTTGTGTCAAAAAAGTACCACTGAAATGGCGATTTTTGCCCCATAAGGCCTTTTGGAAGTCAATTAATAAGACGCTTGGATGTGCCGTTTGTTTACAACCGTTCGATTTTTTGTAATCAACAGATCGATTTGGGGGTTTTTCCAAAGTTAATGAACTCGTAAAAAATCAAATTCAAGATGATTAAAGTTAATGCCGGGGGAATCCGATGAATAACAAAGATAACAAATATAAACGGTACGACCGTCGCTGGAGGAATTGGTGGATCCTTCCGAACGCCGTCGCGAGAAGCGCCACGAGATATATCATCCGATAAGAATTTTTATAGTTGATCCTGAGTGGGTGCAGTATGGCCTACCAGCCAGGTATGATGGGTTCGTCAACAACCTGTCCAAGGGTGGCATGTGCATATATCTCCAGGAGGGTTATAACCCTTTGAACATAGACGATCTCCTGGGAAGACGGATCAAGATAGAGATAAACATCCCCTTCGTGAGTCAGCGAATTTTTTTGCTGGGAGAAATCCGATGGGGGACACGTGCAGGACAGGCCAAGCATGTAGTCCTGCTGGGCATGCGATTCGTAGAGATGACCCGGTTCCACTTACAGAACATAGAAAAATTCCTGGCGGTCGATGCCAAAGACCATAATATGCTCTGGGATCTCTGGGATAGTATCGGGATTAGTGAATAGCGGGAGTTGTTGGGTATGGTGCAGCATAAAATGTGGGCTATAGGAGGAGGAAAGGGCGGGGTGGGCAAAAGCGTCCTGACTCTGGCCCTGAGCATCTGGCTGGCCAAGCTGGGCAGGAAGGTAATAGTGGTTGACGCTGACCTGGGAGGGGCAAATCTCCACATTTTACTCGGCATACGCTATCCAAGTGTAACCCTCCAGGATTTTATCGGCAGGAAAGTGGACAGGTTAGACGATGTCCTCATCGATACGCCTCACGAAAATCTGAAACTGATCTGTGGAGCTGATGACATGCTGAGCCTTGCCAATCCTAAATACGCCCAGAAGATGAGACTGCTTAACCAGCTAAACAACCTGCCCACTGATTTTGTTATTCTTGATCTGGGGGCGGGTACTTCGTATAACGTCCTGGATTTTTTCCTCTATGCGACAGGAAAGATTGCTGTATTTACCCCTCAGGCTACTTCTCTTCAGAACGTTTATGGTTTCATTAAAAGTAGCCTTCTAAGGCGGTTATCGCGGGAATTCTCCCAAAACGAAGCGCTTTCGGCCCTGATAACCAGGTTTGCCAGCGGCTCCGGAGAGGAAAAGATAAGCTCCATGAGTGAGTTGAAACATATCGTCCGGGAGTTTAGCGAAGAAAACTATTTAAGACTTTGTCAGATAACAGATAGCTTCGATGTCAAGATCGTGGCTAATATGGTAAAAAAGGATAAAGACCGCGAGGCCTCCAAAGTAGTGCGGACGGTCACGGAAAAGTATCTGGATATTCATCTGACCGACCTTGGTTTTGTGCAATATGATCCGGAGATCGAGAGATCGGTAAACAGGATGGTTCCATTTCTTTTAGATGACAGTAAGAGCCACGCTGCCCTATCCACATATCAAATAGCTTATCAGATGTTAAAGGAGACCGCTGCGAAATCTTCCGGAGATGAGCATACCCGCCCTGGGTCTCCATACACAACGCTGAGCCCTGCTGCTGGTTCGCCTGCCCTGCCCGTAATACACCGGTGACAAAATTAGAATATCGAACCTGGCTCCTGACAGGACAGGCCTTCTCCCGGCAGGCCCAGGAGTTCAGAAATCCGAAGCTCGCAACAAATCATGGAAAACGTCTAACGGTCAACGTGCTTCGGAAGGACGATATGGAACGTCGAACCCTCCCCTGGTTCACTATCCACCCAGGCCCGGCCTTTATGCGCCAAAATTGCATGCTTGACTATAGAGAGACCTAGGCCCGTGCCGCCGGCGACGCGCGAACGGCCCTTATCCACCCGGTAAAATCGCTCAAATATCCTCTCCTGATCCTCTTTGGGAATGCCCGGGCCCTCATCCCGGACATCGATTCTGACCTCTCCTTCGCATTCAGATAAGGTAATTGTGACCTTCGTATCCGGAGGAGAGTATTTTATGGCATTATCCACGATATTCACAACGGCCTGAGATAATTTTTCATGGTCGCCCCGGACAGTAATATCTTCCGGCGGGAACTCCCGTGCTAACTTTATGCGCTTACTTTCCGCTTGAGGACCTAACGCTCTTAGTGAACCCTCCACTACTTCCTTCACGCTTACCTGCTCATTAGATATCTCAGTTCCCTGGGCCTCAAGCCTGGCCAGAGCCAGTATGTCCTGAATCAGATTATCCATACGATTTGCATGTTCGCTGATAATTCTGATAAATGATCGGGCCTTCTCCTGGTCATCAATCCCACCATCCAGCAGGGTTTCCGCATATCCCTTGATAGCGGTCAGGGGATTCTTTAATTCATGGGAAACATTAGTCACAAAGTCTTTCCGAATCTGGGACAACTGTTTGATGTCCGTCACATCGTGGAAGACGGCAATGGCCCCCTGTATGGTATCAGCAGCAAAAAGGGGGACGATATGGACATCAAACACCCTATCTCTCGGGTAAACAACCGGGATT
>JASEGX010000118.1:5221-7490 GCA_030017815.1 Thermodesulfobacteriota bacterium
TTTCCAGCCTCTGCGGAGCGCGTTCCTTTAGTACAATCGTGAAAGCCTCCTGTAAGGGGATGCTCCTGATAACCTCAACCGGCGGCCGGCCGGAAACATCCAGATCTACAGCAAAGGAATCTCGCAGGGCCTGATTCAACAGGATAATCCGGCCTTCTTTGTCCACCGCCATTATCCCGCTGGATATCCCCCTCAATATAGCCTCGTTCTTGCCCTTTTCAGTCATTATCTCCGCAATCTTTGTCTTTAGCTGACCGGAAAGAGAGTTCAACGCCTCGGCCAATACACCCAATTCACCCTGGGGAATCCTGCGAATCCTGTACTCAAAATCGCCCTCGGCCATCTTCCGGGCCGCAAACGTCATTTCACCAAGGGGCCTGCTAAGCCCATGGGCAATGCCCAGATTAAGAAAAAAGGCCAGGATAAGTCCAACGGCCGCCGCCATTAAAAAGTACCTTTGGGTTGCCGCCACCTTCTCCTCAACGTCATCTAAAGGCAAGGCCAGGCGAACCACGTAAGCCGGAATACCGTCTTTCCTGGAAAGGGCGGCAGCATATACCAGTTTCTTCTTCAGTGTGGTGCTAAAGCGTATACTGGTGGCAAAACCCGTCTTCAGGGCCTCCACAAATTCAGGTCGATGGGCGTGATTTTCCAGAGCCCGGACATCTTTCCGCGGCACCTCTGAATCCCCAATCACTACCCCGTCCAGGCCGATAACCGTTATCCTGGGTTGAATATCCCGCCCCATGTCTTTAAGCATGGAGTCAATCTCGTAAGCATGCAAACCTGGCCGGGGGTACCTTTCGAGGAAGGTCTTTATCAAATAGGTCTTAGACTCCAGATCGGAGGAGACGCCGGCAATGAGCATCTCCTTGAATACAAAACTCGCATAGAGCTGGGCAGCAGTAAATATCACCAGGATTACTGCCAGATAGGTCAGGAATAGTCTCCATTTAAACTGCTTCACAGGGAACTCTCTTCTTTAAAACGATACCCTACACCCCGCACCGTTTCGATGACCTGGCCGGCAGCGCCCAGCTTTTGCCGCAGTCTTTTAATGTGGGTATCCACTGTGCGGGCATAACCGTCAAAGTGGTATCCCCACACCTGATCAAGCAAAATCTCACGTGTTAGCACCCGTCCACGGCCCTTCAAAAGGGTGTGCAGGAGATTGAATTCGGTTACAGTGAGCGATACCGGAATCTTGTCAACCGTTACCAGGTGACGTTCCGGATCGACTTTAATCCCGGCGGCATCAAGTATTCTGGGAAGCGGCTCCCGGGGGCCGGTCCGCTGTAAGACCGCCTTTACGCGCAAAACCAGTTCACGCGGGCTAAAAGGTTTTACAATATAATCATCCGCCCCTAATTCAAAACCTACCACCCGGTCTATCTCTTCACCCTTCGCGGTTACCATTATTACCGGAATATGGCGTGTTTTCTCATTACTCTTAAGACTCTTACAGATATCCGTGCCGTCGGCATCCGGAAGCATAAGGTCCAGAAGGATGAGATCCGGCGGTCTCTTTTGGATCAAAAAACGCGCTGTGCGTCCGTCCTGGGCCATGGCCGCTTCAAAACCTGCTTTTTCCAGGTTATAGGAAATCAGGCCTGAAATATCAGGCTCATCTTCAACGACAAGTATAAACGCCTTTTTATCAGCCATACTGATAACCACCGATCGCAGTCATTATTTTCCATCCATGTGTAAACCAGGTGACAAAATCAAATCTTCTTCATAGCAGCTTATTCTCATTGACAACTCAGGCTAATTTTAGTTAGTTAGGATGCATTCTGTCAATAAGAGAGATTTGTTATGCGTTTTAATGGCCGGGCTGCGCACGAAATCAGGGATATCTCACTTACCCGTAATTATATCTCCCATGCAGAAGGATCAGTCCTTATTGAGATGGGAAATACCCGAATAATCTGTGCGGTATCGGTGGACGATAAGGTGCCGAATTTCCTTAAGGGAAGCGGCACAGGATGGGTCACGGCCGAATATGCCATGCTCCCACGGGCCACCGTTACACGCAATTTGCGGGAGTCAACTCAAGGACGCGTAGGCGGCCGGACTCATGAAATCCAGCGTCTTATCGGCCGCTGCCTCCGTTCAGTGGTTGCCCTTCCGGCCTTGGGGGAACGAACCTTCTGGGTGGACTGCGACGTCATCCAGGCTGACGGCGGAACACGCACGGCCGCCATCAGCGGCGCGTACATCGCCCTCCATGACGCCCTTACCTTTCTATATAACCGCGGTGAGATTATGG
>JASEGX010000119.1 GCA_030017815.1 Thermodesulfobacteriota bacterium
GTGTTTTAATCAAAACCTTTTTGCCTCACCTTTTGAACGATACTAAAACTTTAGATAGGGTATCCACGCTAATCATGCATCGAACTACCCCAACAAACTTATCCTTATAGAACACTGGTTGAGTAATAGAGATAGCCGGCTTACCTAAGTTATTATAAAACCACTCACTAACATACAGTTTATGCTCCCGCACAACATATGCTCCATCTGGTTTACCAGCGAAACTCATTCCCGCTCTATCCTTCGCGTCCTCCCAGAATGGATGTCTGTGTAATATAATTCCATTAATATCACACGCAACAAGGGCATCGATATAGCCTTTATGGCCCTCATAAAAATTTTTGATCGGACACGTATGCGGTTCATTTTGTAGAGCTTTATTTCGGATTTCTTTTTGGACTATAGATTCATCTGCCAAAACCTTTAAGTGTCTCGATAGATGGTCAACAACCTCCTCCAATCTATCTGCAGTTGTCCTGGCAACCGTCAGTAACTGCTCCTGTGTATGAGAAACCAGGGTCTCCTCAAACTCCCTGTGGGACAGATAGGCTGTGTACAGAAGGATGACGATACCGGCAAAACCGGCTATAGTGCCTATCACCACCCTGTTGGACAACCCTTTTGTCTCCATATAATTTACTGCCTCATGATCGCTTAAGGGATAAGAAGCTATAAAAATTAGGTAAGTTATATTTATACATAAAGGGTCACGAGCTGTCAAAACCAATTTATCAAAAAATCATTTTCCCTTGACACAGCCTCCGCTACTCAATATGTTAAGCAACGTTTTTACATGCAGAAGTTCCAGGTCAACACTTCGGCAAGCAAGGTCTTGGCTTCAGCCATCAGCCGCGAACGGTAATTTAATCATGTTTTCTGTAGTAAAAAGTGACAAAGTGAATTTTTCAACATTTTCCAAAAGCTACAGGCGGAGGTTTCCTTTCCGCCTGGCCACGACCTCGTTTATCTATCCTGACCATATCCTGCCCAATGCTATGCGCCTTGCCCCCTACCTGGACGAGATGGAGCTAATCCTTTTTGAGAGTAAAAACCTGCCGGATAGGGAGGAAATATCAGATCTCTCCGCTTTGCAGGATAAACAAGGCTTATCTTACAATGTGCACCTTCCTCTGGACATTTTCCTTGGACATCCTTCAGACAAGACAAGGGAAGAGGGGATCGCGGCGGTCCATGAGGTTGTAACCCTTACCGGAAGGCTTACCCCTTCTACCTATACCCTGCACTATGTCTGTGGTGATGACTGTTATGAGAAAAATCTTTCTTTATGGCAGCGGCGTATTGCTCAAAGCACCGAGAACATCCTGAAGATGGGCATTAAACCGGGCTTGATTTCCGTCGAAACCCTCAACTACCCCCTGACCTGGGTAGAGGATATCATCAACGACCTTGGCCTTTCCATCTGCCTTGATCTCGGCCATATATCGCTCGGCGGAGGAGATCCGTTGTACTACCTGGATAAGTATCTGGAGAAGACGGCCATTATTCACCTGTACGGTGTATATCAAGGCCGTGATCATCTGGGCCTTGACGTCCTGGATGAGGCCGCCCTTGCAAACTGGCTGCGCCTTTTAAAAGAATATCCGGGTACGGTCTCTATCGAGGTCTTTTCCTTTCATCACCTCCAGACCTCGCTGGAAGTCCTGGAAAAACTATGGGAAAAGGTATGAAGAAAACCATCCTGGTAACCGGAGGCTGCCGGAGCGGCAAGAGCCGTTTTGCCCTGGATTATGCCAACCGCCACTTTACAAACCGGCTATACCTGGCTACGGGACAGGCCATGGATGAGGAGATGAAAGAACGAATAAAAGAGCACCAGAGGCAGCGGGGCCAGGACTGGCGCACCGTGGAGGAACCCCTGAATATTGCCAGTACCATAGAACAGGAGGCAACAAAGGCCAGCGTCATACTCATTGACTGCGTCACCCTGTGGGTTTCCAATATGCTGCTTCGGGATATATCCGAAGAAGAAATAATGCACTCGGTAGGGTCTCTTGTGAATAAAATACACAAGCCCCTTTGTTCCTTTATCCTGGTAACCAATGAGGTCGGAGCCGGTATCGTCCCGGAAAACAGGCTGGCCCGGAGATTTCGTGACCTGGCCGGTATGGTCAACCAGAAACTGGCGGCCTGTGCCGATGAAGTTTACTGGCTGGTATCCGGCATACCGGTCAAAATCAAATAACTGATGAGGGGAAAAATGACACGCCTTAACGACATTATCGCAAAAATCGCGCCGATCGACCTGGATGCGCTGGAGAAGGCCAGAAATCACACCGCCGAACTGTGCATGCCGCCCCGTGCCCTCGGAAGATTACATGAGATAGGCGAGCGGCTGTGCGGCATAACGCGCAGCCTTAATCCTTCCGTCAAAAAGAAAGGCTTTTTGGTCATGGCCGGTGACCATGGAGTAGTCAAACACGGCATAAGCGCCTTCCCCCAAGAGGTCACCGGGGAGATGGTCAAAAACTTTATCCGGGGCGGCGCCGGTATAAACGCCCTGGCCCGCCAGTTCCCCGCCGAGGTGGTAGTGGTCGATATGGGTATTGTCCCGAATTTACCGGACGCTATCCAGGGAGAAAACCGTTTTATAAAGAAAAGGATCGCGCCGGGAACAAATGATTTTACAAGCGGTCCGGCCATGAGCCGGCAGCAGGCGGAAGAAGCTATCCTGGCTGGTTTTGATCTGGCCGCGGCCATGTTTGCCAGGGGAATAACGCTCCTGGGCACCGGCGATATGGGAATCGGGAACACCACTCCGTCAAGCGCCATTGGCGCCGTTATTACCGGACGGCCGGTAGAGGATATGACCGGACGCGGCACGGGCATATCTGACGTATCTTTTCAAAAAAAGTGTGAGATTATCAAGGCGGCTATCTCTGTAAACCATCCTGATCCGACGGATGGAATAGACGTCCTTTCCAGGGTCGGCGGATTCGAGATAGGCGGGATTGCGGGGATAGTACTGGCGGCGGCCTATTACCGGAAACCGGTGGTTATCGACGGCCTTATTTCCACGGCCGGAGCGCTGATTGCCCATACGCTCTGCCCCCTTGTTTCTCAATATGCCTTTGCCGGACACTGTTCAGTAGAACAAGGGCATAAGCACATGCTGGCCCATCTCGGTCTTGTGCCTATCGTAAATCTCGATCTGCGTCTCGGGGAAGGGACGGGAGCGGCCCTGGCCATGCACATTATCGAGGCCGCCTGCCGGGTCTTTAATGAGGTGCACACCTTTAGCCAGGCCGAAGTCAGTAAGGGGAATAATGGGTAATTTCTTTGCGGCCCTTACCTTTTTAACCATCCTGCCTGCACCCCGGAACAAAGGACAGATAGGGGCCGGGACGCTGCCGTGGTTCCCGGTCGTTGGTCTTGTGATCGGCGGCCTTATTTTTCTCTTCGATTATATCCTGCTCCGCCTCTTCCCGGTTCAGATAACCGCTATTTTCTCCGTCCTCTTTCTGGCGGCTCTTACCGGAGGCATTCACCTGGACGGCCTGGCCGATACGGCAGACGGCCTCTTTTCCCATCGCTCTCGGGAAGATGCCCTGCGCATTATGAAGGCCAGCGACATCGGGGCCATGGGGGCTATGGCCCTGTTCTTTATCCTGGGCCTGAAATGGGCGGCCCTGGCCAACCTTACCCGCGGCGGATGGGACTCATGGGCCTGCTTCGTCTTGCCTGCGGCATACGGCCGGGCGGCTATGCTTTTCGGGACATATTTCCTTCCTTATGCCCGAAAGGAAGGGGGAACCGGAAGGGACTTTGTCAGTAAGGAGGGGTTTGGCAGATTCCTGCTGGTGGCGCCGCTTATGGGACTCCCCCTGCTGGCGGGGTTAGAAACCTTCTTGTGGATGAACGGCATATTCCTGCTGATGACCGCCGCGGTCCTGTCCTTTTATAAAAAGAAGATCGGCGGCATAACCGGAGACATGCTGGGCGCGCTCAGTGAGCTGGTAGAGACCTCACTTTTTTTAACCGGGGTATTTTTGCTATGAAAAAACACCGGGCCAGGGCATTGATGATCCAGGGGACAGGCTCCGGCGTAGGAAAGAGCGTTCTCGTCGCCGCCTTTGGCCGGATACTTAAGAAAATGGGCATTAATGTTGCTCCTTTCAAGGCCCAGAATATGGCCCTTAATTCCTATGTCACGGCCGATGGGCTGGAGATGGGCCGGGCCCAAGTCTATCAGGCCGAGGCCTGTGGCCTTGAACCGGACGTGCGCATGAACCCCATCCTTCTTAAACCCTCGGCCGATAACTGCTCTCAGGTCATCCTTCTGGGCCGGCCGGACGGCAATCGTAATGCCCGGGATTATTACCGCCGCTATAAGAGACACCGTGAAATAGTAAAGAATACTTATGACGAACTGGCCCGGGAGTATGAGGTGATAGTGATCGAAGGAGCGGGAAGCCCGGCTGAAATTAATCTGCAGGACCGCGATTTAGTTAATATGCAGATGGCGCAATATGCCGGGGCCAGGGTACTCATTGTCGGCGACATTGACCGGGGCGGGGTCTTTGCCTGGATGAAGGGCACCTATGACCTTATCCAGGATGAGTATAAACCCCTGGTCAAGGGTTTCTTCATAAATAAATTTCGCGGTGACCGATCCCTGCTGGAGCCGGGGATAGAGATGTTTGAAAAAAGCATTAACTTACCGGTTCTGGGCGTTTTTCCTTATTTTCGCGATATCTGGGTGGATGAAGAAGATGCCATACCGCCACAGGTCGGAAAACTCGAGGTCGATACGGAAAAAGTAGTGATCGGTGTAGTTGTGCCCCCGCGCATCTCCAATTTCACGGATTTTACCCCCTTAACGCTGGAACCGGATGTCTCCCTGCGGTTCCTGCGCAGTCCGGCAGAGGTTGACCTCTGTGACTGCCTGATCCTGCCCGGCAGCAAGGCCACTCTGGCCGACACCGTACATCTTCGTAATCATGGCTGGAATGCGCGCATAAAAGAGGCCTGCGCCAGAGGCACGGCCATCGTCGGCATCTGCGGCGGCTATCAGATGTTAGGAGAAAAGCTATTTGATCCCTATGGGACAGAAAGCGACGTCCGGGAGACAGAAGGACTGGGGCTTCTGCCGGTAGAGACCACCATAGAGCGCGAGAAAGTCTTGCGGCAGGTCTGCCACCAAACGGTTTTTTCGCCTGTCTTTCCCGCCGGTACAAGCATCTTCGGCTATGAGATACACATGGGCCGGACAAGAGTAAAAGGCCACATTCTGCCGCTGGTTGACACCCCGGAAACCGCGGTCGCGGTCATGTCAGGCCATAGTCCGGTCTTAGGCACATACATACACGGCATCTTCGATAGCGACCAAACGCGGCGCAGTTTTATCAACTGGCTGCGCCGGCAAAAGGGACTCCCCCCTTATGCGTCCGGCTTTTCATACCATCTCTTCCGTCAGGAGCAACTGGACAAACTTGCGAAAGTAGTGCAGGAAAATTGTGACGTGGAACGGATACTGAGGTTGCTATGACCTCGGTTAGAGAAGCGGATTTAACTGACTTTCCTTTTATACTTCCCTTATCCAGAGATTCATTCTCCCCGTATGGCCACTATGACCTATCCATTGCCAGGTGGTTCCTCACTCCGGGTACTTGTACCTTCGTCTGCGAAAAGGAAGCCAACGATAAAGTCTGCTGCGGGTTTATTATGTTTGCCCTCATGCGGGATGAGCAGGACGGAGAGACTGTGCTGGAGATCATTGCTATTGCCGTCTCAAAGGAGTATCGGCGGCAGGGGATCGGGAGTGAACTAATAAAGTTTGTAAAGCAGTTTAACGAAGACTCACCCGCAGGCGGCAAACCTATGAAGATCAGACTGTCCGTGGCTGAAACCAACCAGGTCGGCCGCTCTTTCTTTGAAAAATGCGGGTTTCGCGTTGTCGTGGAAGCCCCCTGGCTCTACCCGGCCGGACAGAAGGCCCTGCGTATGGAACTCTAAGAGTGAATAACCCTCCCATCTTTTAGCAAAAGCAACCAATCTGCGAGCCTGTTTGCCTGCGATATATCATGGGTGGTTATAACCACAATGGATTTGCCTCTTTCTTTCATCTTCAAAATTATATTCTCTATGATCTCTGTATTTCTTTGATCAACGGATGCCGTTGGTTCATCGAGGAAAAATATCTCAGGCTCAATAACCATCGCCCTGGCAATACCAAGCCTTTGTGTCTCTCCGCTCGAAAGAACCGGCGCATTCTGGTTTCTTTTATGTATCAGGCCGACAAATTCCAATGCCTCATCCACCTTCTCCTCTATCTCCGGCCCTTTTATTCCCCTTACCCTCAGCCCATAAGCCACGTTCTTAAACACCGTGGCGTTAAATACCCCGACCCGTGGCAACAAAAGGGTTATCCGGCGCCTTAGTTCAATGTCTTTCTTTAAAACATCCGCTCCTGAAAAATAAGTTATCTCGCCCTCATCCGGTTCTTCAAGAAAGGCGCATATTCTTAAAAACGTTGACTTGCCGCTGCCATTAGGACCCATCAGCACATAAGTACCGCTCTTATCAAAGGCAAAGGAGCAGTCTCTCAGAACAGACTCCCCGTTATAACTCTTGCAGATATTGAAGGTCGTTAATCTCAGGTCGAAGACCCGCCGGTATTTTGGCGTGTCGCAGATATGCCGGGGCATGCTCATTTATCTCGCTACCATTCCCCTTTTTTGAATCAAATAGAGGGCCATGTTTATAATTAATGAGATGGTTAGAAGTATTATCCCCAGGGCCAGGGCAAGCTCAAAATTTCCCTTATCCGTCTCAAGCGCTATGGTCGTAGTCATAACCCTTGTATAGCCTGCGATATTTCCACCCACAATGAGTATCGCGCCTACCTCTGCCATTACCCTTCCGAATGCGGCAGTTATCCCGGACATTATCCCATAGCGGGCCTCATTGATTACAGTGAGTGTTATCTGAAAAGGCGTGGCCCCGAGTGTCCTGGAAGCCTGTCTGATAATAGGATCTACACTTACAATAGCCGAGTGGCAAAGGGAGGCCACAATGGGAAAAGCGAGGATGCTCTGGGCTGTCACCATTGCCGATGGGGTATAAAGTAATCCCATGAATCCAAGCGGTCCGCTTCTTGACAGCATAAGATACAGGAAAAGCCCGACCACCACAGGGGGAAGTCCCATGAAGGTATTCAAAAGGCCGAGGATGAAATCCTTTCCCGGAAAGCGTTTAAATCCCACCAGGGCGCCGGTGAAAAGACCGATAGCGGTTGCTATCAACAGGGCCGTGCCGGAGACCTTCAGCGATAGAAAAATAATATCCAGGAGCTCTCGATCGAGATCCCATATAAGGGAAAATGCCTTTATGAATCCCTCTGTAATCGAATCCATAACAGAGACAAGTAAAATTTGTAAGAGTAGAGTCTGATGGACTCGGAAAAAGTCAATTTCTCACGCAAAGGCGCAAAGACCGCGAAGACAACATATTGTTATC
>JASEGX010000120.1 GCA_030017815.1 Thermodesulfobacteriota bacterium
TCCCAGGTTATCCAGACAGATAGCTATCTTATAAATCAGATCCATGTCGCGGGGGTTTAAATTCAAGGCCTTAAGCAGATAATTAGATGCCTCTGAGTAGCTCTTAAGCTTAAGATAGGCCGCTCCCAGACCTTTCAAGGCGGAAAAATTTGCGGGCTCCTTTAAAAGTATCTGTTCGTAAAGTTTGACGGCCCTTTTTTCATTCCCTTGGGCAGCTAAAAGTTCGGCCAGAGGAAGCATAGCATCGGTACGGTCAGGCTTTGACTCTAAAAAAATCTCCAGGGCCTCTATGGCCTCTGTATCTTTACCCAGATATCTCAATATCTGGGCCATCTCAAGGCGCGCGTCATCCAGGGTAGGCTTGATTTCCAATACTTCCCTGTAGAGAACCAGGGCCACGTCATATTTCTTCTGGCGGGTAAATTTACGCGCCAAATCCCATTTGCTTTTCCATCGCGGCGTCTCTTCCTGTTTCATGATTATTCTTGTGCCGGGAACCGCAGGCGGAGAAGCAGCCTTCTTACCCGACACCTTATCGGCTGCCGTTACATCCGCAATCCCCATCAGGAAAAACCAGATCAGAAGGACACAACCTTTTCTTATCATCCTCTTCCTTCCCTCAGCCGTGGATCGATAGCATCCCTTATACCTTCACCAAGGAGGTTATAGCCGAGCACAGTAATAAGTATAGCCATACCCGGATAAAAAGAAAGCCACCAGGCTACTTCAATACTGTCCTTGCCTGCGGTAAGGATGTTACCCCAACTCGGCGTAGGCGGCTGGACACCAATACCCAAAAAACTCAGGGCAGATTCGGTTAGTATGGCCGCAGCTACACCCAGAGTGGCAGCAACCAGTACCGGAGCCATAGCATTCGGTATAATGTGCCTCCATATTATGCGGGCGTGGCTGGCTCCTAAGGCCCGAGCCGCCAGGACATAGTCCCTCTCCTTTACAGACAGGATCTCCGCCCGAATCAAACGGGCCATTCCCATCCACCCCGTCGCTCCAATGACCACCATGATGTTCCAGATACTGGGTTCAAGCAAGGCCACGACCGCCAGAATCAAAAAAAACGTCGGGAAACAGAGCATAATATCCACAAAACGCATAATAATCGTATCCACATAACCGGCGTAATAACCAGCCATAGCCCCTAAAAAGACACCAACGACCGTAGCAATACCCACGGCTACAAACCCCACCATAAGAGAGATGCGCCCTCCCCAGATAATCCGGCTGAGGACATCGCGGCCTAACTGGTCAGTACCAAGGGGATGTTCATAACTGGGTGGTTCCAGGATAGATTTGATATCAATATAGCTTGGATCATATGGGGAAAGTACAGGAGCCGCCAGAGAGACAATAAAGAGCAATAAGACCACCATGGCCCCTGTTAACCCCAGGCGATGGCATTTGAACCGCCGCCAGAATTCTTTAGCTAATGCCCTCTTCATTACTTAGCGCACCCGTATCCGTGGATCAACCAGGGCATAAGAGATATCCGCTACCAGGTTACCGATAAGAGTCAGAACCGCCCCGATGACCAGCTCACCCATAACCACCGGGTAATCCCTGGCCATAACCGCGCCGTAAAAGAGCTGTCCCATGCCTGGAATGGCAAATATCGATTCAAATATGACACTGCCGCCGATGAGGCCGGGGATAGATAGGCCCAGAACAGTTACCACCGGAAGTAAGGCATTGCGCAGGGCGTGTTTATATATAACAACCCTTTCAGCCAGCCCTTTAGCCCTGGCCGTAAGGATATAATCCTGCCGTATTACCTCCAGCATGTTGCTGCGCATATACCGGGAAAGACCGGCTAACCCGCCGAATGCCGAAAGCAGGACCGGAAGAATAAGATGCTTGCCTAAGTCAACCACCTTACCCCATAAACCAAGGTATTCATAGTTCAGGGACTTGAGACCGGATATGGGCAGCCAATCCAGATACACACCAAACACGAGCATCAAAAGCAGCGCCAGCCAGAAGGTCGGAGTGGCAAACCCTACAAAAACAAAAAGCGTGGTGGCCTTATCAAAAAGAGAATACCGGTGCACTGCAGAGAGGACACCTATGGGTATGGCCACAACTAAGATAAGAACCAGAGAGAGGATATTGACAAAGAGGGTAATCGGCAACCTCTCCATGATCTTCTCCTGTACCGGCCGGTTGTCAGACGAAAAAGACCGGCCAAAGTCAAATCGTACCAGCCTCTTCAGCCAATCAAAATACTGTATATGGAGGGGCTTATCCAGGCCGTAGATGGCGTTGAGGCGGGCCCGGGCCTCCAGAGAGACCTTGGGCTGCATCATGGTCTGCATCTCCGTGGGCGCACCAGGGGCAAGATGCAGGACGGCAAAAGAGATCACGGTTATTCCCAGAAAGATAGGAATCATGAGAAATAATCTTTTTAGAATATAGGTAGCCATTATTTATCAGCTATCAGCTATCAGCTTTCAGCTTATTATGCCGCTGCTCCGCCTTTGGTACATACCATTTAATCAGATTATAGGTTATACCCGCGGCGGCGGGTTCAATACCCTTAAACCGGGCCTGAACCACGGGGAGGGCGTCCGGGACATAGAGAAACACATAAGGCACTTCCTCGGCCAGTATCTCCTGAATACGCCAGTAAGTCTTTCTGCGTTCTTCCTGGTTAAAGGTGCGTCTGCCCTTCTCCAGCAAGGCATCTACTTCTGTATTCCTGTAAGAGACGAAGTTTAACTCGCCAGGTTTTGTTTTAGAAGAATGCCAGACGTCATATATATCGGGATCTTGTGTTATGGTCCATCCCAGGATGGTGGCCTCAAATGTCTTCTTCTCGATAAATTCCTTGATAAAGGCCGCCCATTCAATGATCCGGATCTTAACCTCAATACCCACCTCTTTCAGCCGGCGCTGAATTATCTCTGCCGTCCTGGCACGGATATCATTCCCCTGGTTGGTAATGATCGTGAATCGAAATGGTATTCCGTCCTTATCCAATATGCCGTCACCATCCGCATCCCGCCACCCCACCTCTTGTAAAATTTTCCGGGCCTTGACGGGGTCGTAGGGATATTGCTTTACATTGGGATTATAGGCCCAGGTGCCGGGTTTATACGGCCCGGTGGCCTCCTGTCCCAGACCAAGGAGAACTCCTTCGATAATTTCTCCGCGATCGATGGCGTAGGAAACGGCCTGCCTCACCCGCCTGTCCTTGAATCTCTCATCTTCCAGATTAAAACCCAAGTAGGTATAGGCAAAGGCCGGATAGCGGTACTTATTAAAGTTCTCTTTAAACTTTCGATACTCGGTCTGCCGGGCATATTGAAGAGGCGTAAGCCCCATGTTATCTATACCTCCGGCCTTAAGCTCCATGAACATGGTAGCGGAATCGGGGATAATCCGGTAGATATAGCGATCGATATAGGGACGGCCCTCAAAGTAATCAGGGTTATAGGTGAGGACCACCTTTTCCCCGGCCTTCCATTCCTTGAATATAAAGGGGCCTGTGCCGACGGGATGGCGCGCCAGAGGACTCTTCATGATATCCCTTCCTTCCAGAAGATGTCTGGGCAGAATAGAAATCCCCCAACTGGCCAGGGCCGGGGCAAAAGGCTTTTTATAGGTAACCCGGAAGGTATAAGGGTCCGTCGCCTCCGCCCTTTCTACCTGCAGGAAGTCCTCGGCATAGGCAGTTGGAGTATGTGGATCGACCATAGTCTTATAGGTAAATAAGACGTCGGCGGCGGTAAAAGGCTGGCCATCATGCCATGTTACATTTTTTCGCAGATGAAAGGTAATGACCAAACCGGATTTTGAGACCTCAAACGATTCGGCCAGATCACCCACCAGTTTCAGGTCTTTGTCATATTTCACGAGGCCGTTGTATATGAGGCCGGCCACCTCATGGGAAGGGCTATCAGAAGCCAGGATCGGAATTAAATTTGAGGGCTCGCCGATAGACCCGGTGATCAGGGTGTCGCCATAGCAGGGCGGTCCGGATTCCGCCGGACGTTCCGGGGGTTTACTGCTGTCTTCAGGCCGGGAACAGGCCGGACAAGATATGAGGGCAAGAACCCCCCAGACCAGGAGCATGCGGCCGCTAATTTCCCATATCCTTGCCAGTACTTTCATATCCAGAGGCGTATTATACGGCAAACATTCCCTTGAAACAATCTTTGTTTTATTATAACCTAACCGCCTGTTATAGTGGATGTCATTAGTCAATAGTCATTTGTCACTGACAAAAGTGATTAATCTTCCACACTTAACCAATGACCGATGACTAATGACCAGTGACGTTGCCTATAAGCGGGCATTAAAAGCTCAAAGTCCAAAGTCCCAATGACCATTGACCAATGACTATTGACTATTGACCCATGACACCCCAGCCCCTACTTTCCGTTCAGGACTTAAAGACATATTTTTACACTGAAGAAGGCACAATAAAAGCGGTCGATGGCCTAAGTCTCACTGTGGAAAAGGGAGAAACTGTCTGTGTCGTAGGTGAGTCCGGTTGCGGTAAGAGTGTCACGGCCCTGTCCATACTGAGACTCATTCCAGACCCTCCCGGCAGGATAGTCTCCGGTTCAATCCTGTTCGACGGCCAGGATATTATGAAACTGAAAGAGGAAGACCTGCGCCGCCTCCGGGGCCGGCGGATTTCCATGGTCTTTCAGGAGCCTATGACTGCGCTCAATCCGGTCTTCACCATAGGCGACCAGATCACAGAGGCCATACTCGTACATGAAAAGATGCAGCGTCATCAGGCCGAACAAACAGCCGTTGAACTCCTCAGCCTGGTCGGCGTCCCCTCCCCTGCCGAACGGATAAGGCATTACCCCCACCAACTGAGCGGTGGACTCAGACAAAGGGTTATGATCGCCATGGCCCTGGCCTGCCGGCCGGCCCTCATGATCGCCGATGAACCGACCACGGCCCTGGATGTCACCATCCAGGCCCAGATTCTGGACCTGCTCACCGACATCAAAAAGAAAATCGGTATGGCCCTCCTTTTGATTACCCACAATCTCGGCGTGGTGGCCGCGGTAGGCCAGAGGGTCATCGTCATGTACGCCGGACGCATAGTTGAAGAGGCCGATGTCGCTAACCTCTTTTCCCGGCCGCTCCATCCCTATACCAGGGGGCTCCTGGCCTCCCTGCCGCACATTTCATTGAATAAAGAACCGCTACACCGCCTTACGCCCATACCCGGTACGGTCCCGTCGCTTTCCGCCCTGCCCGGAGGTTGCACCTTTCAAAACCGGTGTAAAGAGGTACATAAGGAATGTCTCATCACCGAGCCACAACTTCTTGAGGTAGAAAAGGGGCACTTCGTGCGGTGCTTTTTAAAGGCAGACCGGCCATGAACCCAGTGGTTGAAGTCAAAGACCTATTTAAACATTATCAGGTGCGGAGCAGCTTCTGGGGCGGGAAAGACCACGTCTTACAGGCCGTGGCCGGCGTTAATCTTTCCATCATGCCGGGCGAGATATTAGGGCTGGTGGGTGAAAGCGGCTGCGGTAAGTCCACATTAGGCCGCCTCATACTGAAACTGGAGGAACCTGCCTCAGGCCAGGTCTTCTATAAGGGCCGGGACGTCTCATCTTTATCCCATAGACAGATGCGGAATTTGCGCAGGGATATGCAGATCATATTCCAGGATCCCTACTCGTCGCTTAATCCACGCCGAAACATATTCGATATTGTGGCCGAACCGTTCGTAATCCACAAGCTCTGCCGTACCAGGACAGAACTGGTCGAAAAAGTTACCCATATACTCAGGGAAGTAGGTATTGGTGAAGGGCAACTCTATCGCTATCCGCATGAATTCAGCGGCGGACAAAGGCAGAGGATTGGTATCGCCCGCGCCTTAGCCCTGCATCCGGAATTCATCGTGGCGGACGAACCGGTCTCTTCCCTGGACGTCTCCATACAGGCCCAGGTAATCAATCTCCTTCTCGACCTCAAGAACAAATTCAATCTTACCTATCTCTTTATTGCCCATGACCTTCAGGTCGTACATTATCTGAGCACCCGCATCGCCGTCATGTATCTCGGAAAGATCGTGGAAATAATAGACAAAAATCTCCTCGGACAGGTCCCCCACCACCCCTATACCGAGGCCCTCCTGGCGGCCGCTCCTTATCCTGACCCTACCCGCCGCCAGAAACGCATAGTCTTAGAGGGAGACCCTCCCAGCCCCTTAAATATTCCATCAGGATGTCCCTTTCACCCCCGCTGTCCATACCGAAAGGACATCTGCACAACGGATAAACCCCTCTGGCACGAAGCCGGCCAGAGGCAGTGGCTCTCCTGCCATATCCGGTAAGGCCAGTGGTTTTGGTGGGCTCAGCCCACCCTACAGGGCTGTTTACGGCAACGCATCGCTCGTCACGATTCTATCAAGTATTCTAGATTCCGGGTATTCCTTGGTGAAGTCATGAAATGAAAGGTCGTCAGTGACAAACATATCAACATAGGGTAAATACATAAAGTGCATACAATCATAGAAGTTGCCCCGGTCAAGTCCCTTGGTTGCTTGCCAGCCCATATATGTACCTAATCCGATAATCGGGCCAGCATCCTGCAGGAAACTCAATTCCTTCTTAGCATAAGCGAACCGCTCATCAACCCTGTCTATTCCAATCGCCGTCCAATATGAATCTATCGCATAGGGAAATGGGCTCAACCCTGCGCACAAAATTGTGAGTGTCATAAGTATACGATTTTCACACAGAATCGCCATTCTATTATTCGGTGCACGTTCCTTTCGGAGTTCGCGGGCAGCATCCGCAATGCACTCATTAATTGATTCCTCACCAATAAATTCTGGTAATAGCAAATCAGGCATGCGCTTTCCACGCGAGTAGTAGACATGGAAATAGCCATGCAATGTCTTGAGTACTTCGATTCTCTGCAGATCTTCTCTACTGAGCAATAAGGTTCTATCCTTGTCCGCCCGCACATCCTTCCATGTACGCGCCAGATCCGAGATACCGAATTGATTCTTTAGAACAAGGTGCGACGTCTCTGGCCTTGGCGCATAGGATGCAATATAGTCAATTATGAGAGCCTCCGGTTCAGCGAGTATTTCTGGCTCACAAAGATGCTGGCAGACTATTATGATGTCTTCACGAAACTTCTCATTCTTGGTCGCCAATATCTCCAGTATATTTACTGGCGAGGGTACAGGGCGCTTCCCCTTGCTCAATAGGCGTTTACGTAAATTGGCAACATCAACAAGGTCCATAATGCTTGCAAGCGTGCTGTAAACATTAGTATCAAAGTACATTAGATTATCGATCATCATTAGTCTTTCGTTGGTTTCAATAAGAAGCTAATGCGGCAGTTGAGCAGTGGCTCGGAGAGGCATCTGTCTCGAACTCCTGGTTCTCCCCGCAGCGGAGCGGAGGGGAAATCAGGAGTTCGCTGCTCAACTGCC
>JASEGX010000121.1 GCA_030017815.1 Thermodesulfobacteriota bacterium
ATGAGGATTCCCAGGCCGAAGTGGACGCTAATTTTGTTATGACCGACGATGAAAGGTTCGTCGAGATCCAGGTCTCTGCGGAGAAAAGGCCCTTTTCCGCAGAAGAACTTGAGAAAATGGAACAAATGGCCAGTCAGGGGATAAAAAAGATTATAGAGATGCAGAAAGAAATAATCGCCCAACCACGCCTGAGATAACACCAAAAATTTTCGATCCTTCCGTAAGCCCTACCCTTCCACACCTTCAAATGAACGCCCGCTTTCAAACAATCCAGAGACCCTCAAAGAGACAGGAATAAAGCATAATTTGTAATCCTCTGAATGGACCTGACCGATACGTTATAATAAAGAGCTAAGAACCCGCCAATTCCCACTTTGATGCACACGGAGGTGTAGCATGGAAGGCCGGCAGAAAGATATCGAGGTAACGGCAACGGTAACTGAGTTTTTCTATGAACGGGTCAAAAGCGCCGTTCAGAAACAGAAAAAATCCCTGTCTGAGACCTCAGAGTGGTATGCGGTAAATCTCCTCTCCCGATATGCGGCAGCCTATGATTCAGGTGGGGAGGCCAACGAGCTTGATTTGGAAAAGACGCCAGTCTGTATTGCTTACTATGAACTATTGAAGCAGCCCTTGCTACAAAAAATAAAAGGCTATAGGACCATCGGTGATTTTACCTTGTTTACGTCCGGTTTTTTCTCGGACAGCTTAATGCTGAAGCCCTATGATATAGACTACTATATGGCCTTTGGCATAAAGTCTTACGGCGCCCTTGCCTACATCTATAACGCCGGATATTGGGATAAAACTAAAAAAAAACTATTCATAGAGTTAACCCGGGAGTTCAGGACGATGGTTGACATCTTTGCAGACGTAAGGGAACAAACTGACATCGAAAGCCAAGGCGGGCTCCTGAGACTATACGAAAGATGGGTGAAAACTCAAAGCCGGCGGGATGAGGCTTTATTAAAGGCCCAGGGCATCATGCCCAACCAGGACTTTAATATGGCGATCTTCCACTAACGTACCCTTTTTTGTTCTTCCGGCGTTTACAGCCCGCCTCTCCTGCTGCCAATAATCCGTCCGCTCATTCTTTGCTCACGCCAGGATAGAGTATCCGCCATCAACCACTATCGTCTGTCCGTGGATCATGGAAGCCAGATCACTGCAAAGCAAAAGCACTACATTGGCCACATCTTCCGGCGTCGTCAGCCGGCCGGCAGGCGTACGCTGCCGGGTATTATCGAGGATACTTTCCCGGGCAGGAAAGTGTTTTAAGGCCTCGGTATCCACGGCACCGGCAGAGACCACGTTGGCATTGATACCCAGCGGGGCCAGCTCTACAGCCAGATGGCGCACCAGAGATTCCAGGGCGGCCTTGGAGGCCCCCACAGCGGCGTAATTCTCGATAGCCCGCACAGCCCCCAGGCTGGAAACGGCAATAACGCGTCCCCCATTTTGCATTAACGGTATCGCGTGTTGTACCAGCGGGAGAAGGGCACGGGCGTTGATATTCATTGTCCACTGCCAGTGCTTTTCCGTAAGTTCAAGGGCCGGTTTGAGTACTCCAGAGGCCGCATTACTTATCAGTACATCCAGCCTTCCATACTCATTTTTAACCTGCTCGAATATGTTTTTGATGTCTTCATCGTCAGCCACATTAGCCTTGACGGTTAAACACCGCACCCCTTTGGAGCGGATAGACTTAGCGGTATTTTCCGCCTCCTGGCGATGGCGAAAATAGTTGACCACCAGATTAGCGCCATTTTCCGCCAGACTGAGCGCAATGGCCTTGCCAATACCCCGGGAACTGCCTGTCACCAGCGCAACCTTACCTTGAAGATCCAGCATATCCTACCCCACTATCATCCAGATTAAAGGTTCTGCCACTATACACCATCATGTGCCACGCAGCAATTTAATGAAAAAGTTCACACGATTTGATCTTCCTCAGGACAACGCCGAAGAGGAACTTAGACTCTCGGGAAGGTCCTAATCCTTGACCCTGCGCACATAGGAAGGAGAAGATAATAAAGCCAGTAAATTGACATAAATTCTAAAAACCTGTATATCCTTAGTCATTCCTTACGAATTTGAATCACATAAAAGCCGACTATGTCTGATGAAAATGTTCAGAAAATATTACAACCTGTAATCCTGGCCGGCGGGAGCGGATCACGGCTCTGGCCTCTATCCCGTCAAATGTATCCCAAACAACTCTTAAATCTCGTGGGCAACCGCACCATGCTGCAGGATACGATCCTGCGGGCAGTAAATATCCCCGGGGCGGTAATGCCTATGATAGTGGTCGGCAAGGAACAAAACTTTCTGGTTAAAGATCAGTGCGCCGAACTAAACCTCCCGGTTAGCCCCTATATTGTCCTGGAACCCCTTCCCCGCAGCACAGCGCCGGCCATAGCTGCGGCCGCCCTGCTCTCCCGAAACATCTCCGGCGATGACGCCGTACTGCTCGTCCTTCCCGCCGATCACCTTATTAAGAATATACCGGCATTTCATGAGGCAGTAGCGAAGGCCATGGATCTGGCTTTAAAGGGAGATTTAGTCACCCTCGGCATTAAGGCTGACCGGCCGGAAACCGGCTACGGTTATATAAAAAAGGGGGAAGGCTTTAAGGTGAGCGCCTTTATCGAAAAGCCGGATATAGCTGCGGCCGAGCGCTATGTAAAAGAAGGCAACTACTACTGGAACAGCGGCATGTTTGCCTTTTTAATCGGCCGCTTCCTGGAAGAAATGGAAAAACATGCCCCCGACATCTTGCGCCAGGCAGAATTATCCGTGGCCCAGTCCGAAAACGACGACGGATTTATCCATCTGGACCTGGAGGCATTTAATAACTGCCGCTCTGAATCCATCGACTACGCCCTGATGGAAAGGTCGGACTGCGTTGCCGTCGTACCGGCAGACCTGGGTTGGAGCGACGTAGGCTCCTGGGCGGCCCTGTACGAGGTCTTGAATAAGGACACCCGGGGGAACGCCGTCCATGGGGATGTGATCCTGAAAGGCGTGACCAACAGTCTCGTTCATTCCGAAGGAAGGCTGGTAGCCGCCGTAGGCCTAGAAAACATGCTTGTGGTCGAGACCCACGATGCGGTCCTGGTAGCGCCCCTGCACCGCTCGCAGGAGGTCAGAAAGATAGTCCCGGACCTAATGGCCGCAAATCGTCAGGAATATCTCCTGCACCAGACCGCCCACCGTCCCTGGGGGACTTACACGGTGCTTGAGGAACATCCCGGTTTTAAAATCAAGCGTATTACTGTAAAGCCCGGGGCACGGCTCTCACTCCAGATGCACCACCACCGCTCCGAACACTGGATTGCAGTACGGGGCACAGCCCGGGTGACCAGGGGCGAAGAGGTCTTTCTGCTGAGGGAAAACGAATCAACCTATATCCCGGCCGGGGAAAAACACAGGCTGGAAAATCCCGGAATCATAACCCTCGAACTAATAGAAGTGCAAAACGGCTCTTATCTGGGCGAAGACGACATCATCCGGTTCGACGACCAGTATGGCCGGCTGCCTAAAAGCTGACCCCATATCTCATTTCTCATTCGCACGACTAAAAATCTTTACTCCAAAATAGATATAATGTAATCCGGACAGCACGGTAAACACCGTGGTCAACCATACCAGGGTATCCCGCATCTGCCATATAACCGCCCAGAGATCCCTGCTCAAGATAACAAAAACAGTCATTATCTGTAAAAGGGTAGTGATCTTGCTTATTATGCTCGGTCTTATAGTCACCTCGGAACCACTGACAAATAACATGGCTATACCCAGGACTATAATTACGTCCCGGCTGACGATTATTACGGTCAGCCAACTCGGTACAAGCTCCAGGTTGGCCAGGGTTATAAAAGTAGCGGACAGGAGCAATTTGTCTGCTATGGGGTCCAGGTAAGCGCCCAGAGTGGTTTTCTGTCTCAGGTAACGCGCCAGAAAGCCATCCAGTCCATCGCTCAAACCGGCGAGCGCGAAGACAGCCAGCGCCTTATTAAAAGAGGCGTTTAAAAGAAGTATGATTAATACGGGCGTTAGTAATATGCGTATGACTGTTATCAGGTTGGGCAGATTCATGGGGCTTTATCTTCGTCTTTGGCCGCATTGGGCGACAATCGCGCCACAGAACAGGAGCACACACGCCGAATAGTAAAAGGCAAACAGTATTACAACGGCCGTCTTAAATGAACCGAATACAGTACCGTATGTCTCAGCGGTCAGGGCGTATGAGATAAAAATACGCATGGCCGTCTCCCACAGAACAGTGCCAACTACACCGCCTAATAAGGCATACTTAAACGGCACCTTGGCCGTCGGAACGAATTTATAAAGGGCGGTAAATGAAACAATCACCAGTAAAATGGGTATCACGCGCCCTATGCCCATCTCCAATATTGAAGGGGTCACAAGAGATCCTCCGACAATCTCCACCTGAAACTGGCTCATGGCCTTTAAGATAGCAATAATAACTACAGCCCCAAAAAGGAGGGCCCCCATAATAGGTATCATAATCAGAGAACAAAAAACCGAATGAATAAAATGACGCCCCTTGTGAGTCTCAAATATCTCATCAAAGGCCCTCTCCAGCGAATGAAAGATCAAGGTGGCTGTCCATAGAAGAAAGCCAAAACCGAACCAGCCCAGCGAACTGCTATGTGTGGTAATGTTTCTTAACTCTTTAAGGAAAAATTCCGCCAGATGCGGTCGGATCTGCTTCAAGAGCATGGTTACGCCGCGGACGAATTCCTCTGAGGTGCCCAGGACCACACCGACTATGTAAATCGCTAAAAAAAGGAATGGAAAGGCGGATAATACAGAATAAAATGAAACAGATGCGGCGAGATCAAAGCCGTCCTTCCTGAAGAAGGTCTTAGTTGCGCCACATAATACACGCCATCCCGTACGAACTATACCCATCAAATCGGCCTTTTTTAAATTTGGAGCTGTCAGCCGTCAGCTCTCAGCTATGAGCCATCATCTGGCGTTCGAATTGTTCGAGACGTTCGAGCTGTTAGAGTCGTTTAGTCGTTCGAACGTTTCGAACGTCGAACATTCTGACGTCTTATGTCTTCCGACCGCCCTTCTTACTTCACCCGTTCTATATAAGTATGGCTGCGCGTATCGACCTTCACCTTATCACCTACATTGATAAAAAGCGGTACCTGTATGCTCGCGCCGCTCTCTAAAACAGCCGGTTTGCTGCCGCCGCTGGCAGTATCACCCCTTAGGCCCGGTTCGGTGTCGGTCACAGTCAATGCTACAAAAGTCGGCAGATCCACACCGATAGGTTGGTCCTTATAGTAAAGCACCTTGACCACAATCCCGTCATGGAAAAAATCCCTGGTCTCGCCCAACTGCCCTGCCGTTAAAAAGGGCTGCTCATAGGTCTCATTGTCCATCATGTGATAATTATTTTCTTCATCTTTATATAAGAACTGCATCTCCCGTTCCTGCAGGTCCGGACGCCCTACCCGCTCCCCCGAGCGGAAATTCTGGTCAACGACCCCTCCGGTCAGCATGTTTCGCAACTTAGTCCGCACGAAGGCGCCGCCTTTGCCTGGTTTGACATGCAAAAAATCTACGATCTCATAAGGTTTGCCTTCCCATTCGATTCTCAATCCCTTCCGAAAGTCCGACGTCGAATACATTATCCCCTCTACCTTTTTCCTTCAGATTTTCCTTTCTTTTCCTCAAAACTATAAATAATCTCATTCGGTCTGACAAGCCCCAAATCCCTACGGGCGATCTCTTCCCGATAGCTGCGGTCTGTCTTGATGCGCCCTATTTTTTCACTTAGCTCTTTGTTTTCTTTTAATAATTCCTCATTTACTTTTTGTAACTTTTTATTTTTCTCCTCCAGCTTCTGGAGATAAAAAATCCCCCTGGCTGAAAATAAAATATAGGCAAAAAAAAGCACCAGGCAGAATACCGCCAGGAACCAGCAGAGCTTATTGCCAGTGATCCACTTCCGGTAGGATCTCTTCCGCATAGTTAACCCGCTATCTTACCCTTCAGGCCCATTTTGCACTTTAGCATAGACAGCAGGTTCGGGAAACCTTCTCTGCCCATCAACACCTCAATAAAAAGACCTATCAATTCCCTGTACTTTCCAATGAGACGAAAGTTTGCCCGGGGATGGCCGTAGAGCAGCCTAGCTACGCGCTCGGCCGCCGCAAACTGGGGATGGAGTTCTGTCCTTATCCGGCGCTCATAATTGCTTAAGGCCCGGCAAGGGTCTTTACTATGCTCAATAAGACAGGCAGCCAGGATCAGTCCGCTCCACAGGGCATAATAAATCCCTTCTCCGGTTAATGGATTAACCAGACCGGCCGCATCACCGATCAGCGCCACACGGTTACTGACCACTTTCTTCTTGCGATTCTCGGATGTGGAAAGGGGAATCCAGTAGCCGTTAATAGCCGCCGGCTTCTCTCCGGTTAACAGCCCATGACTGGTAAACAGATTGGAAAACGCCTCCTTCAGTCTGTGCCCCCTGGCCCCGGAATCAGCTATCCCCACCGAATATGAAGGGTGTCTTGGAAATATCCAGCCATACCCGAAATCAACCCATCCCACGTCTATCCAGATACGATCTTCCGGTCGAGGATGCGCCGAAGCGTAGGACTTCCTGCTTATACCTATCTCCGCCTCCAGCGCAAGAGAGCTTGAATGTCCATACCCCTCTCCGAATCTTCTGGCCACGATACCCTGTACCCCATCCGCCCCAACCAGAACCCGGCCGCGGTAACAACCCGTTTTGGTCTCAACCGATACGCCGTCCTCACTCTCGGTTAATGAAACGGCCCCCTCTCCCTGGCGTACCGTAGCGCCGGCCTCGGCCGCCTTTGCCGCCAGGAATTGATCAAACCTTTCCCGGCGGACAATATAGGCAAATGGCTCACTTAACCTATATGCGATCTCACCCTGCCCTTTGAAGGTAAAGACCACTTCAGTTATAGGATGCTCAATCACCGAAGACACAGAAAAAGGCAGGACAGCATCTACCTTTCGGGAAATACAACCACCGCAGGTCTTGGGCCGTGGATGTATTCGCTTATCCAGGGCCAGAACAGACCACCCGGCCCGGGCCAGAGTATAGGCAGTAATGGCCCCCGCCGGCCCCAACCCTACCACTACACAGTCAAAAAGAGTCTGTCCCATGCGCGCCTACACGGCATTAAGTAACACAAAACTGTATATCTGACAATCACTTCTTGGCATCGGTCTTGTCATTCCCGCCCCTGCTTCTGCAGAGACAAGCCCCTTTCTTTGTCATTCCTGCGAAAGCAGGAATACAAGGGGCTATGGAGCCTCTTGCAAAACTCCATTTTTTGTCATTCCCGCAATGCTTTTGAGCGGGAATCTGGTTTTATTCAAGTA
>JASEGX010000122.1 GCA_030017815.1 Thermodesulfobacteriota bacterium
AAGATATACCTTTCTGGATTGAATATTTTATGGAGCGGTTATCGAGTGAGAATAAAGGAATTATCAAAAAGGTTACCCCCAGAGCCATGCAGTTTTTGATGGATTATTCCTGGCCTGGTAATGTCAAGGAGTTGGAGAACACCATCCAGTATGCCTATCTTACGACGCGAGACGAGCTTATTGACCAGGATGATCTTATCCCCAGACTGCGTAATGAAGTGACCAGAGAAGAGGGGGAGGGAATAGTCTCATTCGAAGACAATGAAAAAATATTTCTACTGAGGATATTGCGGGAGGAAAACTGGAATAAGCTCCAGGTAGCCAAAAAACTCAAGATCAGCCGAAGTACCCTCTATGCGAAGCTAAGGAAATACAATCTGATAAACAAACCCTCGTCAGTAGCGGAGGGGTGAGGGTAATTACAAAAAACGTAACGTTCTACGGGGTGTCACTATGATCAATATGCAGCAATTCTTTATGGGTGTGAGCATCGCGTTAAGCTTTCTGGTATTGCTTTGCCTCTACCGGGCTATTTTGGGGCCATTTATTACCAACCGGATAGTGGGCGTAGGCGCCATCGGGACCAAGACTCTGATCATGTTACTCCTCATGGGTTTCATATACGACCGGGTGGATATGTTCGTCGATATAAGCATAGCTTACGCGCTCTTGAACTTTATCGGTACGCTCGCCGCGGCCAAGTATTTTGAGATGAGGGGGGAAGTTTAATATATGGATATCATGACTATCGGGTCCATAATCACAGTGGTCTTTCTGGTGACCGGAGTCTTCTTCTTTATGGCCGGCACCATCGGGCTCCTGCGCCTGCCGGATTTCTTTTCCAGAATGCATGCCACGGGTAAGGGTGATACCCTGGCAGTTCTCTTATGCCTCATCGGTCTAGCCATCTACAATGCTTTTGAGGGCAACTTTGCGCTACCCTATATCCTGGTGAGCATTAAGATCGTTTTTATTGCTATCTTTTGGTTTCTGGCTGGCCCGACAGCTACTCATGCCATATCACGTGCGGCCTTCAGATGTGGCGTGAAGCCCTGGACGCTGGAACATCAGTTTAAGGAGGTGGAGAAGCAGTGATACTCCCACTTGATCTCATACTACTTGTCTTTGTGGTAATAACCGGCATCGCGGCTATACAAATAAGGGATCTTCTAGGCGCGGTCATTATCCTGGGGGCGTTCAGTTTCTTTATGTGTTTAGTTTATACGGAGATGGGCGCGGTGGATGTGGCTTTTACCGAGGCTTGCGTGGGTGCCGGCGTGGGTACGGTATTGTTTATTGCCGCAGTCCATAAGACTAAAAGGAGGTCGAAAGATTGAAAGTATTCGCTTTGCTAACGGTAATTATAATAGGTGGTCTTCTCGTTTATGGGGCGGAGGACTTCCCTAAGTGGGGGGATCCGCAGGGACCGGGTAGCGTACATGTCTCGCCTCGCTATATTCAGGGCACGTATATTGAGACCGGTACACCTAACGTAGTAACGGCAGTGGTTGCTGATTACCGGGGCTATGACACCATGGGGGAGACTGTGGTTATCTTTACGGCCGGTGTGGCCTGCATCCTTATGTTACGAGGGAAAAAGAGGGGCGAGGGAGAAGGCGATGTTTGAATATATTGTAAGTAAATTTAACTACTGGATTTACATCTTCTTGATGATGCTTGGTCTTTACGCCATGATCGGGAAAAGGAATTTTGTAAAAAAGCTGATCGGCATGAATATCTTCCAAGTGTCGATAATACTTTTTTATATTTCTGTCGCGGCTAAGATCGGGGCCACGATACCGATACTAACGGCGGAGGACGTCCATGGGGTGGCTAATCCTATCAACTACATGAATCCACTGCCCCACGTCCTTATGCTTACGGCCATCGTGGTGGGTATCGCTACCACCGGCGTGGCCCTGGCCATAATAATTATGGTTTATAACCGGTACAAGACCCTCAACGAGGATGAGATACTAGAAATTCTCAGAAAGTCTGGAGTCTAACATGACTTACGAACATTTTGCCATCTTGGCTATAATTGCGCCTTTAATGACTTCCTTCCTGGTTTTGTTACTTGGATGGTTCAGGAAAGGATTATGTTATCCTTTAACCTTGGCCGCCTTGTTCGTCTCGTTGATTTCTTCGATTGGTATCTTGGACACCGTCATGGCCAAAGGAACCATCCATTATCACGTGGGCGCCTGGGCGCCACCCTGGGGTATAGAAATTGTTGTCGATTACCTCAATGGTTTTATGGTGGTTATGCTGACTTTCATTGCCTTTGTGGTGGCGATTTACTCAAAAAAGAGCTTGGAACAGGAGATCCCGGACAAGATCGTTCCTTACTACAGTGTTTTTCTCCTCTTTGTGGCCGGCCTGATCGGGATTACGGTCACCGGGGACCTCTTTAACGTGTTTGTGTTTCTGGAGATTGCCTCCCTCTCCGGGTATGCACTGATAGCGGTTGGTGAAGATGGAGCCCCCCTGGCTGCATTTAGGTACGTAATTATGGGCACTATAGGGGCATGTTTTTACTATTTGGGAGTTGGGTATTTATACAGTGTAACTGGTTCCCTGAACATGGCCGATTTGTCTCAGATATTACCCAACCTCTACCACAACAAGACAGTATTGGTTGCCTTCGCTTTGTTTACGGTGGGAATCGCCCTTAAGATGGGTGTTTTCCCGTTACACGCCTGGCTTCCGGATGGGTATACCCGTGCGCCGTCCACTTCAAGCGCTATTATTGCTCCCATGGCCACCAAGGTCATGGCCTACCTGCTGGTCAGGATCTTCTTCACATTATTTAAACCCTATTTTGCTATAGACTTCATACCGGTAACTCAGTTCCTTACCTGGATTGCAGCCGCGGGCATTATCGCAGGTTCCATTCTAGCCATTGCCCAGACTGACTTAAAAAGGATGCTGGCTTATTCTTCTGTGGCCAACATAGGATATATCCTCCTGGGCATCGGGCTGGCCAACCAAATGGGTCTTATAGGGGGATTACTGCATATCGTTAATCACGCTTTCATGAAAGGGACTTTGTTTTTGGTGACAGGCGGCATAGTGTACAAGATGGGGATGCGGGATATCACGCAGTTTCGCGGCCTGCCCAAGAAGATGCCCTTTACTATGGCCGCCTTCACTATTGCCGCCTTGTCCATGGTAGGGGTGCCGCCCACCTGTGGTTTTTTCAGTAAAATATATTTAATCATGGGGGCTATTGACGCCAAGCAGTGGTTTTTTATAGCTGTCATACTCATGAGCAGTCTCCTTAATGTGGTTTATTTCTTCCGGGTGGTACAGATGGCATTCTTTAAACCCTATGAGCCGGCGTACGCCCATGATGGGGGAGATTATGAGAAGATCAAAATGGATGAGATGCCTTTAAGTATGCTTATCCCCACCCTGATTCTGGCCGCGGGTATAATTTTACTCGGTGTCTTTAACGGAGATATCGTTTCTAACGCGATTCAACATGCTGTTCCGGTGGATTTTTTGAGGTGATGGAAGTGACAGAGACTTGTGCACGCTGCTTAACGGGCATGGATGATTCTTATGATTATGTGGTAGGAGGTGGATGAGTTGGATATCCAGTTTGCTTGGTTATGTTTGATCTTCCCTCTGGTCGGTGTGGGTTTGACCCCAGTCCTGGCCAGGATTCATCCTACGCTCAGAGATTATGGAGCGGTATTTTTTTCCGGTCTTGCGGCCTTTTCTGCCGTGACGCTTCTCCCCTATCTATTCGATCAACCTTCGAAGCTGCCCATTGAGAGTGTTTACGTATGGCTTGATGCGCCCATAAAGGTGAGTTTCGGTATTTTAATTGATCCCTTAAGCATAATTATAGCCAACGTAGTCGCGGTCATCAGCTTCTTCATCATGATATACTGTCTGGGTTACATGAAGGGGGATTCTTCGGTAATGAGGTTCTGGATGCTGATGAACGCGTTCATCGGGAGTATGCTCCTCCTGGTCCTGGCCAACAACCTGTTGTTCATCTTTATCGGCTGGAAGCTGGTGGGTGTATGTAGCTACGGTTTGATCGGCTATTATTATCGGGATGAGCAGAAATACTGGATAGGTGGTCCACCTCCGACGAAATACGCCAAGCCTACAGACTGCGGTTTAAAGGCGCTGATTGTGACCGGCGTGGGGGATATGCTCATGTTGGGCGGGATCCTGATAATGTTCTACTATGCCAGGACCTTGAATATTCTGGAACTTTATCAGACTTCAGCCGTATGGATACCGGAAATGGCCAAGTCCCCGGGCCTGATCGTACTGGTCAGCGTTCTTCTCCTGGCCGGGCCTATTGGCAAGTCTGCCCAATTCCCGCTTCATGAGTGGCTCCCGGAGGCTATGGCCGGCCCCGGGCCGGTTTCAGCCCTGATTCATGCGGCCACCATGGTAAAAAGTGGCGTCTATTTAGTGGCCAGGCTTATACCCATTTTCTATTACGGTTATTGGGTGGCCGGGTGCAGCGAGGCCCTAACGTTTTTTACCTTAACTGCCTGGGTAGGGGTAATCACAGCCTTCCTGGCAGCCAGTCAAGGCCTGGTCTCCCTGGAGCTTAAGAAGGCCCTGGCTTATTCGACGGTCAGTCAGATAGGGTACATGATGCTGGCATTGGGAGTTACAGGATTTAGTCAAGGTATTTTGGTGAGCGGCTACGCGGCTGGAGTCTTCCACCTGGTAAGCCATGCCATGTTTAAGGCCTGTCTCTTCCTCTGTGCCGGCACGGTTATCCATACAGCCCATTCCATCTACATGCATGAGATGGGTTCGCTCAAGAAGTATATGCCGTACACCTGGTTTTTCATGACCATTGCGGGCCTATCCTTGATGGGCGTTCCTCCATTGCCCGGATTCTGGAGCAAAGATGCTGTGCTGGCCTCATGTCTCGCCTCTCAAAACTATTCTTTGTTCATAGCTGCGGTAGCCGCCGTGGTCTTTACGTCGTTCTATACCACCCGGATGATGGGGATGATTTTCTATGGAAAGACGAGCGAAAACGTAAAGCACCTGGAAGAAAAGAGGGCGCATCTGGGCGAAGGTTACCGCACGCAGACCTTTGCCTGTGGTGTCCTGGCTATCGCCCTTCTTGTGGTCGGGGTATTGGGCCTCAAGTTCGAACACTTTTTCCACGGGGTCTTTGAATATAACCTGGTGGAACAACTTCACCTGCCGGTTCAGCATGCTGAAGGGAATGCCTCGCACCTGTTTGTACCGATTCTGTCGGTTGTTTGTGTGTTGTTAGGTGCTGTGCCGGCCTATTTCCTGTATATCGCGGGTAAATGGAATCCCGATACCATATTGCAGAGGTCTTCGTTTCTCCAGGTATTCCATAAGTTCTTCTGGGAGAGGTGGTACATTGATGCTTTCTATAATTGGTTTTTCGTGCGTGGAGCAGTCAATCTCTCCAACCTCGTGCCTCCGGTGGCTGAAGACCCATGGGATAAGGTGGTTCACAAGTGGATGCCGTCTTTCATTACCAAGGGCGGCTATGCCCTGTTGAGGTTCATGCGGGCTGACACGAGGGATCTAACCTACAATGTAGGATACATCCTGGTACTTTTCATATTCTTTATTATTGTTACAGTGTGGGGGTTAAAATGATGCCTCATATTCTTCTTCAGATAATATTCATTCCGGCTCTTACCTCAATATTCATATTTCTTGGCAGATACCAAATAGGCAAGAAGGCTGGTTGGATAGCCGGCGGCAGCCTTTTATACACCACGTACCTTTTATCCCTGGCATGGTTGAAAATTTATCAAGGTGGGCCAAACATTTATGAGGAATATTTGCTCATTGAACCAGGTATAAGACTGGCTCTTTTAGGGGATGGCTTGAGTATTCCCGTTGCCTTTATAGCAAATGTACTATGTACTGTCCTGGCGTTTTACTCAATACACTATGTGGATCACAGGATAGAAATAATATATGAAGGTATAGATGAAAGGAGATATGACAGCTATTATACAAGATTTTACTACCTCTTTCTCTTTTTTCCCATGGGCTTTATGGGGATCTCTTTTTCGGCCAACCTCCTTGTCATGTACTTTTTTCTCGAAGCGTTAACAGTTACTCTTTACTTTTTAATGGCCTATTTTGGTTATATAGAGCGTGTCAAGATTGCCATGATGTGTCTGCTCTGGGGAATTTTTTCCGCAGTCTTCTTCCTGGCTGGTTCTCTATTAATTTATAGTCAGCTCGGCAGCTTTGCGATCTCGAAGATACCTGCTCTGGCCGGAAATCCTTTGACTTTCTGGATTATCTGTGTGTTCCTGTTCGGTTTGTTTGCAAAGTTAGCCATATTCCCCTTCCATGTCTGGATGCCCTGGGTTCACGCCGAGCATCCTACGTGCATCGCCGGATTGTTGGCGGTTTACGCAAACATAGCGGCCTATATAATCGTCAGAGTTCTTGTTTTGCCTCTTTATAATGATTTTCAGGTATTCGGCATACCTATCATGGTCATGGCTGTGATAACCATGATATACGGGTCTTTTCTTACCATGGCACAGACCGATATAAAGCGAGTCGCTGCCTGCTCCACGATAAGTCAGATAGCTTACTCCATGCTTGGGTTAGGAGCACTGACTATGGTAAGCATCGAAGGAGGTATGTTTTTCTTTCTGAGTCATATTATGGGCAAAACCATTTTCTTTTCAACTGCTGGTCTGGTGGTCTATACAACAGGCATCAGGGATATAAGGAATCTGGGCGGACTTGCCCGTAAAATGCCCATAACGGCTTTACTCTGGGTATGTGGTGCGATGATGCTCTCAGGATTCCCCCCCTTCAGCAGTTTTACCGCAGAGTGGATAATGTTTACCGGTGTTTTTGAACGCGGCGCATCCAATTCTACCGCACTGATAGTCGGAATCATAGGGGTCATGGCAATCCTCTTGACGGTGGGCTACGCATTCCTGGCCGTGAAGAACGTATTTTACGGCCCATTGAAACCTCATCTGGAAGGCGAGGCCATCAAAGATCCGCCACTGACTATGTGTGTCCCGCTGATACTCTTGGTTGCTCTGTCTATCGTCCTTGGTATGTATCCAAAAATCGTTATGAATCTCTTACACCCGGTGATAGGCGGGGCGTTAATCCCGTCTTAAATGTTTTAACATGTTGATGTCAGGAAGGGGTCGGCTGGAGACGAAAAGTCTCCGGGGTGTACATCAAAGATATCTGGGGGAGAAGTCTACTACTTTATCCTGTCTATGAGTTTTTCGTAGTATACCTCATTTTCTTCAAAATTCACCGGGCGTCTTTGCATGACGTTGAGCTTCATGACCAGAAAATTCAGTTTCTTCATCTGACGATATTTTTCCTTTTCATCGGTGAGC
>JASEGX010000123.1 GCA_030017815.1 Thermodesulfobacteriota bacterium
GCAGAGAACTCAATCGTAACGGACCAGAGCATGATTGCACCATTTATTGGTATGACTGGATGGGGTGTACTGTCAAATTGCATTCAAGTTGAGTCATTTCTGTCAAGGAATTTTGTGGTTGACATAGGCGATTAGATAAGCTGTCCGAACAGCTTTGGCACAAGGGGAGTAAAAATTTACTTCCGGTGACACTCGCCGCACGTGATGGGACCCTTCTTGTTTTCTTGGTGACAGCCCTTGCACAGGTCGTGATATGCCTTCATCAAACGTCTGGTCGGGTACACCTCTTTGACATTATGACAGTCCGAGCACGCTTGCCCTTCGCTCGATTCATCCTGAAGTTTGTTGCCACCTTCATAGACATGGTGGCAAACATTACATTCTTTAATCTCCGCTTTCTCATTGTGTTGATCATGCGGAAAAACGGCAGCAGGCCTCTGCCTATCCTTGAAGGCGCTATTCTGCAAACTCACGATGTCTTCCTGCGAATAAACAGGCATAAGCATAAAGGTCAATATAGAAACCAAAACCGCCATTCCTATGTACAAGACTACAGTCCTTTTTCTCATCCCCACTTACCCCCTCTATTCGGAAGAACTCTTTGTTTGTATTTCCTATTTCGCTATCTCAGCCAGACTGAGAGGCATTTTGACGCCGTTTCTATCAATCAAGCAGCCTTGGGTTTCAGATGATCCGGCACAATCACCTGCTCTAGAAGAATCGGTTTCAGGAAACTCCACTTGATACCGATCTTGTAAACTTCTTCCAAGTCCCTGATTGCATCCCAACAGTTGTGGCAGGGGGAAACCACAAACTTGGCTCCCGTCGCTAATATCTGATCACGCTTGACTTTCAACCCTATGTTTCTTTCTTCTCGGTAACGCCCAATCCCATTCATGCCGCCTCCCCCGCCGCAACAAAAATTGTGTTCACGGTTTGGGCTCATTGGACGGTAGTCCTCTGCTATATACGACATAATTTCGGTGGTAACGTCAGTCAAACCATGATTTCTAATATAGTTGCACGGATCTTGAAGTGTGACAGGCTCCTTAATCTTTTTGGCTGGATCCAGCTTAAGTTTTCCTGCCTTCAGCGCCTCTAACACCCATTCAACATAATGATACCCTGGGGCAGGCGGTTGGCCGCTTTTTCGCCCAGCCCAATAAGGCCCTTCGGTAATAGTCGCACGGTGCTGGTGGCCACATTCTGTCCCAACATATCTCTTTACTTTCAGCTTTTCCATTGCGGCATAGACACCCTCTACCTGCTGCTTGCAACACGCCCAGTCGCCGGCGAACATGGACAGGCTTGTTCCCTCCCAGCCTTTAGTGCTGGGAACCGTCCAGTCCGCACCGGCTATATGGAACAAAATTGCGGCCTCTGCAAGATCATACGGATAATGTTTTGGTTCACGGGCATTTACAACGTACATAATATCTGCCCCCACCTTATCAACCGGGATTTTAAGGCCGGGCCAATCAACCTCATTTTCCTCTCGCATCCACTCCAAGGTCTCAATATAGTCTTCCGGAGTGACATCCATCTGGGCGTTATATATCCAATGCATACCTGCCCCGATTTTCAATTCATGGGGCACGAAACCCTGGGAATAGCACAGGCCTCTTAAGTAACCAAACATGACCCCCATATCGATGCCGAACGGGCAGTACATTCCGCAGCGATTGCAACAGGTACATTTGCCCCAGGCTGTATCCATACAATACTGCATGTGCGCATTATCTACATCACCTTTTCTTTTTACTATCTCACCAAGGGTTGATTGTATTTTGTAGGAGGGGGTCTGCTTGGGGTCTCTGTCGTTTGCGATATAGAAGAAACAGCTCTCCGCACAGATGGCTCAATGGGCACAAATTTCAAGCCAGGTCTTCAGGCGAGACTTAAAACTTGCATGCAAAGTTTTTTTAAAGGCATCGCTATCTACATGTAGTTGGTCAAGCTCTTTATAATATCTCTTACCCCCTCTATCGGCTAACAAGGCATCAAGCGCCTCTTTAGTCTTCACAGGTGTTCTGTTGGCAAGGGTTGTTGTTGCTTCTGCTGCCATGGTTATTCCTCCTTATGATTGTAAAAAAATATGACTACTTAGAGAACCGCTATTATCTACCAGCAGATTCCCCTACCTTTCTGCCCTCCTCTTTTTATCCCAAAGTCCATTCCGAGTTGGGCCCTGGAGCAAAAGAAAAGGACAATATGAGAGAGTTTAGTAAAAGGTATAGCAATCAGCATCAACTCTCCGCAAAGGATGTGGATGATCAGGATGGTTTTATAGTGAAGCCATTGATGATATGCCATATAACCGGTGACAAAAGGTGCTGCCGCTATGGCAAGTATAACATAGTCATAAAAAGTTGTTACCAACCTCACGTTAGGATTTGTAATACGCCGGAGGATCAAAAAAATGACAGCAGCAAAGAAGAGAAGGGTCATCCAATCGGCCGTCCTGTCCGATATGGTCCACCAGCTGATACCCCACGATTCCTCCCACAAGATATTATGGCCTAACAGAAATATGGGAATCACTAGCAGGCAGATATGGAAGACAAAAGTTCCTATGGTAAAAACGGGATTGTCCTTCCACCCCTGACTGGCAAACGGGATAATCCAGTAAAAAACGGCCTTCAGCGCCCCCGGTATGCCAGCAGCGCTATAAGCAACCCTGTCTTTTTGCCAGTCAAGACCCTTTATATAGGAGATTACCCGCACAAGTAGGCCGATGAAAAAAATACCAAAAGATATCCAAACAAGCGGTCCACTAACAAATTCGTACATAAGAACCTCCCAAGCTCTTCAATCCGGATTTGATTAGGGTTAGACCCAACATCTATTATATATTAATGTTATCTATACTAAAGTAGTATGGCTTGTCAAGGCTTTTTAGGCCTCTTCGGACAAACGTATTTGTTTTGGGCCATCCTCGATTCACCGTCAAAAAAAGTAAAAACCCCCGTTGCCCCTAATAGATCAGGGTGATAGAAGGATTTTGAACAATCAAATCTATCATCAGCGGGGTGAAGGGATTATGCCGAAAGGAGTTCCTGCCAGAAGGAATGACGCTTTCCGTAGGAGCAGCATCCCTGCTGCGATAAGACTCGGTCGCACCTGGAAGGTGCTCCTACAGAAGAGGCATGAAATTAGCGCCCAGTAAAATTGGCGGTGAATTGGGGCCCAGTGTGCCTACTTGACAGGACGAAGCCCATAGACTATTCTATATTAATTTGGTAGCCATTTGGGCTTTCGATGTCCTCAAATCAAGAAATAAGGAAAGAGACACTGCAACATAAACAGGAGATTATACCATGAAATTATCAACCCGAAGTCGCTATGGAACAAGGATGGTCCTCGATATGGCAAAACATTATAATGAAGGGCCTATACAGATAGGTGATATTGCACAGCGCGTGGATGTTTCAGTTAAGTATCTTGAGCAGCTCATTATACCGTTGAAGAAGGCCGATTACGTAAAGAGTGTTCGAGGACCCAAAGGAGGTCATATGCTCAAAAAGGCCCCGAATGAAATTACTATCGGGGAAATTGTAAAAGTCCTCGAAGGTGGAATCAACCTGTCTGACTGCGTTGAACATCCTGATATATGCGACAAATTCAGGGATTGTTTAGCCCGCAGCATATGGGAAGAGGCAACAAAAGCGATGTACGATAAGCTCAATTCTATAACTTTGTCTGAAATGATTGAATCCAATAAAAGAGCAACCTCCGATCCGGTGCCCAACGCGCTGAAACAAAAAGTTATGATAGTTTAAAAGCATCAAACAGCCCAATATCAATTCGAGACTTGAGATTACCGCGTCGCTCCTCTCCTCGCAATGACTGCGTATTCCAGACCAAACTGACCAGTCATTCCATTCCAAACTGACCACTGATTCCGGTGGCAAACTGACCAATTTTTGAAGGTCCCGTGGTTTTTTCCCGGAACAGATGGTCAGTTTCAGCGGAATATGCGTGTTCATACGGAAACCCAGAAATTCCGGTTTAGCTTTCAGCACTCAGCTATCAGCGTTCAGCTTAATGTGTTGTTTGTCATAGGTTTTTGCTGACAGCTAATTGCTGATCGCTGAAGGCATGAAGCCGGAAACAGTAGTTTCCGGATGAACACTAGCTCGATAACGGCTCTTTTTTCATGTTAGACAGAAGATAGGCTATTTCCGGAGGAGACCGATGACTCATCTGTAGGAGTGCCTTCCGGCCACGGCCCGCCTTCGGCGGGCCAGGTGCGCCAGAGGCGAACGGGACGGTGGGTAATAGAATACCACATTGTGGAAAATATTTTCCCTTAAAGTAGTAAAATATTACACACAGGCCGCCGCACTACTAATAAAGGCCAATTAAAACAATAGATTAAGGACAACGGGGTGATGGCATGAAATATGCTTATCCATAGCCAGAAGGAAAAAGGGCATGCCACGAAGAGGTAATGGAAACAATACCAGTCGAAGATCCGCCGAGGCGGAATATAAAAAACCGGTAATATGTATTGTATGCGGTAAAAAATGGGAGGTAGGTTGTTCTACTCCTTATAAAGCTAAGACCCCATCCTCCGGGCTGTGTGATGTTTGTCAGGTACAAACTGTAACCCCGGTTATTCGCAGGAGGCAATTAAAAGAAGGTAATTTTGATTGCTTTGGTAAAGCCGTTGGCGGGTTTTGTGACCAGTCTAACTGCAAGTATTTACTGCCATGTCTTCACCTTTCCGCCGTCGCAACGTCTTGCAGAGAAAGCTCAACCACTTTCCGTGAGAAAGAATGTAAGCAATAGAGCAGGGAGAAAAAAATGTTAACCAAAGAATCTGTTGCCCCTAAGTATAACAGGAACAGTTCGCCCCGGCGAATCTGCCTATGGCACGACCGGACAGCCGTGATGACGATACCCATGGGATACCGCCTTCCCTTCTTTGTGTTATTTATCCTCTCCTGCTCAATACTTGATTATCTCTTTACCGTAAGACACATGATAGCGCTTGGACTAAGAGAATTGAACCCGGTCATGTATTATCTTTTTACACTGGGCGGGTATCAGGCCTTCCTCTTCAAATATCTTATGACCGCCGGGGGTCTGCTTCTGCTTTGTGCCCTGAGCAGGCATCTGCGCGTCAACCGGTTAATTACCGGTATTGCTGTCTTATACAGCGTACTTACTCTGTATCATGTCTTCCTGCTTCGTTTTGCGTGAGAGTAAGCTATCAGCCTTGCCGGTTTTATTTCTTCTCCTTAAGTCTTTTCAGCACGTCTCCTAATTTCCTTAGTTCTTCACCGTAGGCGCCCCAGTTTTCCTCTTTCAGATATCGCCGGGCATTCTCAAAATGACGCCAGGCCGACTCCCCGAGCTCAGAAGGTCGCTCTTCGGATGCGGATGGGACGGATGCCAGCGCCTGGGCTGTCCTGGGAAGTCTTGTTCCAAAGAGTCTGGCCAGAGATTGCTCCAGTGTCTCTTCCATCGCTATCGAGTTTTCGTAGGCTACGATAACACGTTTTAATTCAGGGATCTGGCCGGTTTCAGCCTTGAGGTATATGGGCTGTACGTAGATCAAGGACTCCTCGACAGGAATAACGAGAAGCGTCCCCGGGATAACGTTTGAGCCTCGCTGATCCCAAAGCGAAAGCTGCCGGGAGATCTCCGGCTCCTGATTGATTCTGGACTCGATTTGTTGTGGTCCGTATATGAGTTTCTGTTTGGGAAATCGATAAACTATTAACTTTCCATACTCTTTGGGGTCGCATTTGGCACACATCCAGGCGGCCAGATTATCTTTCTTACTGGGATTAAACGGTGTCATGAGGATGAACTCCTCTTTGTCCTCGCCCGGAAGCCGCATGATGGTATAATAAGGCTCCATCTGGGCATCTTTGGCGCGCAGGCTGCCCGGTATTTCCCATAGATCCTCTTTGTTGTAAAAGGTCTGGGGCTCTGTCATGTGATACGTGGCATATATGTTTGCCTGGATGCGGAACAGCCAGTGCGGATAGCGGAGATGGTTTTGCAGATCCTCATCCATGGCGGAAAGAGGCTTGAATACACCGGGGAATATGTTGGCATACGTGCGAATTATCGGGTCGCCGGCATCCTTGATAAAAAATTCCACATTTCCATTGTAAGCATCGACCACGGCCACTACCGAGTTGCGTATATAATTACCCCCGCCTTTCACCCGTCTGGAGTAGGGATACAGATCGGAAGAGGTATAACCATCTATAAGCCAATAAAGCCTGCCGCCGGAAATTACCATATATGGATCACGGTCTATCCGGAGGAAAGGGGCCAGCTTTTTTACCCGCGAATAGACATTGCGGTCGAACAGAATGCGGCTTCCGGGTGTTATATCCGTAGAAAGAAGTGTCTTCAAAGAACTAAACCGAAACGCCCATAAGGCCTTGTCCAATACTGAATTTATTGGGATTCCATCTCTGCCCTCGTAGCGGGCAAATACATTTTGTTCCCCGGAAGGATAATCAAATTCCTTAAGCCTGGTATTGACGAAGACATAGTCGTTATCAATCTCTCCGAAGTAGATCTCAGGCCTGTCCACTTTGAGATTGGTTTTGGAAACCGGCGGGATATCCTGGATCATGAGCGCCGGCAGCCCCTCCCGGGTCACCTGATTAACCACGCCCAGAGTCAGTCCATAACCGTGGGTATAAATCTGGTGCTCGTTAATCCACACCCGGCTGGGAAGATCACTATAGGAAAGCTCCCGCGGCGAAAGCATGACCTGACGGTATTCGCCGTCTATATAGTAGCGGTCATTATCCACAGACTGGAACTTGTAATAGGTCCGTATCTCCTGGATCTGGCTATACGTCTCGAGTAAAGGCTGGTGATCCCATAGCCGTATGTTCTTGATGGTCAGGTCGTTTCTGGCCAGGCTGTCCGGCGTCAAAGAGGCGGTGGCGGAAAGGTCACGCTCCTCAATACTCGTAATTCCATATCCGGCGCGCGTAGCTGCTATATCACGCATGAGGTATGGGGTTTCCTTGGCTATCTCGTTCGGCAGCACCACCAGGCGCTGGAGGGCCATGGGGTAGATGTATATCCCGAGGAGGTAGATGCCGGCAAAGGCGGCCAGCGTGCCGTAGATGGCCTTAACGTTGTAGCGAAAAAAGTTATAAAAGAAAGCGCCGGCTGTGCCCAGGGAAATCGCAACCATTACATTTAAGGCCGGAAGCAGCCCGTTTTCATCTGCATAACCGGCCCCGAAGACAACACCGCGGCTTTTATAAAGTAAGTCGTACCGTGCCAGGAAAAAATAACCGGCTATAATAGCAAAAAAGGCCGTGCCAAACAGGACCAAATACCTT
>JASEGX010000124.1 GCA_030017815.1 Thermodesulfobacteriota bacterium
GAGATCGTGTTTTAATCAAAACCTTTTTGCCTCACCTTTTGAACGATACTAATATCTTCAACAAAGAATGCTCCTTATGCAGGATAGCCACGCAAGATGGTTATTAAAGACAATATCTGTTTCCGGGTTTCTTCAAGCGGGCCGCTATTATCCACCACATAATCGGCTAGTTTTTTCTTTTCGTCAATAGGCATCTGGGCAGCGAGCCACTTTTGGGCTTCGGCAGATGATATACCGTCTCTCCTTATCAGGCGATCTATCTGTACCTCGGACCGGGCGTAAACCAGGACGGTCTTATCAAAACAGTCTTTCCATCCGGCCTCGAAAAGTAGCGGGACCTCAACCACCGCCAGGTCTGCCGTCCCACTTTCCTCAATCTTCCATAAGTCCTTTAAAATAATCTCCTTTACCCGGGGATGGATAATTTTGTTCAAAGCCAGGCGCGCCCTCTGGTCGGAAAAGATAAGCCGTTTTAACCGGCTGCGTTTAAGGCTCATATCCGGAGCAAAACAACCCCGGCCAAAATGTTTATATATTTCCCACCAAGCCTCCTGATAGGGCTGGGCTATCTCGTTACAGAGCCGATCGGCGTCGATGACAATCACCCCCGAGGACCGAAGTATCTTGAGAACAGCGCTCTTCCCGGTAGCCAGGCCGCCTGTAAGACCGATTTTTATCATGAAAGGGCCTCAATTATCTCTTGCATATCAGGGGGCATCGGGGAATGAAATTCCATAAACCGGCCGGTTCGGGGATGTACAAACCCAAGCTCCCTGGCATGCAGTAACTGACGGGAGACACCTTTTATAATGTTTCTCACGGTTATATTACGGATATCCGCCCTCTTTTGTTTACCGCCATAAACCGGATCTCCTACCACCGGATGCTGCATTGAGGAGAGGTGGACACGAATCTGATGGGTGCGGCCCGTCTTAAGGGTCAGTTCCAGGAAGGTCAATCCGTTAAAAGACTGAATAACCTGCCATATAGTAATCGCTTCCCTACCACTTGCGCTTCTTACCGACATCTTCTTTCGCTGGGTGGGGTGTCTGCCGATAGGCGCCTGAATAATCCCGCTCTTTTCCCGAAAATCGCCATACACTAGCGCTACGTACTTCTTATAAACCTCTCCGGCCTTAAACTGTCTGGCCAGTTCCTGATGGGCCCGATCATTTTTGGCGACCACCATCAGACCGGATGTGTCTTTGTCCAGACGGTGAACAATACCCGGCCGTAGTATGCCGCCGATGCCGGAAAGATCCGAACAATGATGGAGGAGACCGTGCACCAGTGTCCCACTACCGTGCCCGGCCGCAGGATGGACTACAATACCCGGCGGTTTGGACAAGACCAGGATGTCTTCATCTTCATAGAGAACGGTAAAGGGGACTTTCTCCGGTTGAATACCTAATGGACGTGGCGGTGGGATTTCTATGCTTATCGAATCATGGAGGTTAATCTTATGGCTGGCCTTAACCGTCTTTCCGTTAACCTTGACCCGGCCCTCCCGGATAAGACGGTTGATCTGCGAACGGCTAAGAGAAGCAAGCTCTTTCGTCAAATAGACGTCAATCCGTTGATCTTTGTCCGCAGGTTCCGCACACAATAACTCCGGCATGTTATCAGATAGTAATAAAAGGATTTACGAATAATGTGGCCCGGCCGTCATGAGGCATCAAAAAGCGCTTCAATATCCTGCCTGACCCTGACTTCTTTCACATTACGGGCTATGGAAAGCTCCTTTACCAGCAGATTCATGGCTGTGTCCATCATCTTTTTTTCACCAAATGAAAGGGGCTTTTCATCTTTCAATATGTACAAATCCCGCAAAACCGCGGCCACTTCAAATACTGAACCCGTCTTTATCTTATCCATGTACTCCCGGTACCGCTTATTCCATGTCTGGGTCGCGATCTCAATACTTCGATCTTTCAAGATATCCAATACCCTGGGAATATCTTTTTTGTTTATAATGCTTCTAACGCCTACTGATTGTGCATTGTGGGTAGGAATCATGATTACCATGTCGGTATCAATGATCCTCATGATGTAAAAAATCTGCTTTTCGCCATTAAACTCTCGGCGCTCGATAGACTCGATCACACCTACGCCGTGGGCCGGGTACACAGCTAATTCCCCTTTCTTAAACATTCGTCCCAACCCTCCGATTTGAAAGAAAGATTCTAATATTGCTAATATTTAACACTATTTATTAAATAAGGCAAATACAAATTGACAGAAAGACTGCCCCCGTGTTATGGATGGGCGCTGTAAATTACTGTCATGACTTTAGACCCTATCCCATCATTCACGGCCAATGGACTGGCGTCCCTGATCGGCAGCCTGCCCCTCAAAGACCATGAGCAGGCCTTGGACATGATGTTAACTTATGTCCCGGAGATCCCGCTATGGATACAACTGCCGGTCTATCCGGAAGAACGGCTTCTCACACAATTTGCCGAGGAACTGCCGGGAATAGTCATAGATGGTGACCGGGTACATTTTGACACGGCCTCACCGGGTTTTGAGGATGAACTACTTGCTTTTTATGAGGATTACATCCCGGTCTCTGAAGGCAACGCACCCCTTTTAAAGTCCCGTTTTGCCCTGGGGCCACGCACCGAAAAAGGTCTGGCAGCGTTTATCAAGCGCATAGGCAAGTTAGCAAAACCTCCTTACGCCATTAAGGGACAGATCACCGGACCTTTTACTTTCCTGACCGGGATTACTGATCAGGAAAAAAAATGTGCCTTCTATGACGAACGCCTGCGTGATGTTGCAGTTAAGGCTCTATCACTGAAGGCCGCTTGGCAGGTAGAAGTGCTGCGGCAATTTAAGGTGCCGGTTTTTGTCTCTATTGACGAGCCTGGCCTGGCCGGTTACGGATCTTCTGCCTTTGTCAGTATAAATCGCCAGGATGTAACAAACATGCTCAGAGAAATGGCCCAGGCTATACACAAGGCCGGCGGACTGGCCGCAGTACATGTCTGCGCCAATACAGATTGGTCCCTGCTCATGGAAAGCGATATAGATATTATCAGCTTTGATGCCTATAATTATTTCGACCGGTTTATACTCTACCGGCCGGCTATCCTCTCCTTCCTGGCGCAGGGAAAGATTATCGCCTGGGGTATAGTGCCTACCGCCAACCCTGCTGATATTGAAAAGGAAAGCGTATCATCCCTGGCGGCACGCTGGAAAGAGGAGGCGCAAGAACTGGTAGGAGACGGAATTACCCTGGCGGCCTTACTGAGGCAGTCACTTATTACCCCCAGTTGCGGCACCGGGGCCCTTTCCCAGGCCCTCTCTGAACGCGTCCTGCATCTGACCCGGGAGGTCTCCGCTCAATTAAGGAAGGAATTCCTTTAATCTGATCACCATCAGGAATACTCTATAACCTGCTGATGTTAATCTTGATAGCCAAATTAGACGGTGGATTTGGGTTAATCCTCAATCCTCTGGTTGTTTCTGTCCCGTCTTTTGCTTTTTCTGCGGACCTTCGCGGCGGAAAATGGCTATGCCTATCGGCCAGGCATAAGAGATAGCCTCGCCTTCCTGGAGCAAGGCCCTGGCAATATTTTCAGCCGCAGCGGCCTTGTTACCAAAGAAACCAAAGAATACACCCCGCACCCGGAGGACTTCCAGAAAGTCGCTTGCCCTGCGGAATCTCTCCTCCATACAATATCGTTTAAAGCGGATAGGGACCAGGCCCGGCAGACTCTTTACCACCTCGTTCCAGTTTAGCCCACGCGTACCCCGAAACGGATGCCAGGCCGGCTGCATCTCTTTTAATCTCCGAAAGATGGTCAAAAGCAGGCTGTTCCCTTCTTTTTTCGGAAAAGGCATGATCAAAGGAAAGGACATGACCAGGACGCCGTTTTCCTTCAGGGCATCCCTCAAGGCTCGCCGGTCTCCAGGGAACAACCAGTGGTAGGACATATTGGCTATAATGAGATCGAATCTTGTTTCGGAGACCGGGAGGTCTTTGGTCTGTCCGTAACAGAATGTGACGGTTCTTATATCCTCTTTCTTTCTGGCCAGCTCCAGCATGGAAGGGGATCGGTCCAGCGCCGTGACCTCGGCCCCGGGAAAATGTTTGATGATTTCCACTGTAGAGATGCCCGTGCCGCAACCTACGTCCAGGATTGACTCCGGCTGAACGTGTTCTTTGGCCAGGATACATAGCTTTTCCGCCAGATGACCGTAAAAAAAGTGGTGCCGGGGCTGATCGTAGGAGGAGGCCACCTGGTCATAATGGAGAAATGCCTCAGCCATGGACCACCTGTTCGGCCAGCCACGACCAGATCACACCCCACGTCTCGCGTGAGGTAAGTATGCCGTGGTGGTCGCTGTCTTTTATCTCTTTGACGGTGTAATTATCCGGCGGCGCTGCCTCAGCCGTCTTCTTTACCACCGGAAGGTCATATTGCCCGAACAATAGCAGGCCCTTTTTATCAGGATCAGTCGATAGATCTTCGCCCAATCTGTTTAGTGTCTCTACTAGGCCGGCAAAAGGGGCTGCTTCCCTGACCCGTCGCGGTCTCAGAACGCGTATCATCTCTTTTTTCCCGCCTGCAAAACTGGCGGAAAGGGGCGGTGATATGACCACATTCCAGGAAAAGTCAAGCGACAAGATCAGACGGCCGCCGATGCTGTGGCCTATGGCCGCCACAAAATTATTTCTTCTGCGTCCCTGCCAGTAAGTCAGACATCTCATCGCACTCTCATAATCAAACAAACCGCCGCTCTCCCCATGGCCGGGCAAGTCTGCGGCCAGGACGGAAATCCCTTTCCCGGCCAGAAATATAGCCAGCGGAAGCATCTCTTCCTTACAGCCGCCATAGCCGTGCAAGACAAATAACCATGCCGGTGACGCATTTTTCGGCTCAACCTCTAAACCGGTAAATCCTCCCCCTCCAACCGGCCTGATATGAATTTCAACGCCCTTCATGTAATCGTTCACCACATTCTATTCACCGCTGAGGACGCGGAGAACGCAGAGAAAAAAATTAGGTTTTCTTTGCGCCCTTTGCGCCTTTGCGGTGACCTATTACATCTCCGTCAGCCTTCTTCCGTAACTTTTTTTATAGACTTATAGGTGATGGAGACTATGGCATCCAGCTCTTCCAGGCTCACCGAAAGGGGTGGCATAAGGACAACCACATCCCCCAGAGGCCGGATTATGAGTCCATGCCTGCGTGCCTCCAGAATTACCTGCCTCCCCATCCGCATGGATGCAGGATAGGGTCTCCTGGTCGCCTTGTCTTCGACCAGCTCCATACCCACCATAAACCCTCGCTGACGGATCTCGCCGACATGAGATACTTCATCAAATTCTTTCAGTTTGTCTCCTAAGTATTTGATTTTTGGTTGGAGAGATAAAAGAGTCTGGTTGGTCTCAAACAGGCGCAGGTTAGCCAGAGCCGCCGCGCAGGCCAAGGGGTTCCCGGTATAGGTATGTCCATGAAAGAAGGTTCTCTCTTCTTCGTAATCGCCATAAAAGGCGGCAAATATCTCTTCCGTAGTCAAGGTCGCGGCCAGGGGCAGATAACCTCCGGTGATACCTTTGGCCAGGGCCATCAGATCCGGACTGACCCCCTCCTGTTCACAGGCAAAAAGGGTCCCGGTGCGGCCAAATCCCGTGGCCACCTCATCGGCAATAAGCAGTATCTCATACCGGTCTGCAAGCTGACGCAGGCGTCTGAGATAACCTCCCGGCCAGAGCAGCATTCCGGCCGCACCCTGCACACAGGGCTCGATAATAATGGCGGCCAGTTCATGGGCGTTTCCGGCCACGGTATTTTCCAGTTCCTTAAAGCAGGCCAGCTCACAACCGGGATAATCAAGCCCCAGATGACATCGGTAACAGTAGGCAGCCGGGACGCGCATGGATTTTACCGTCAACGGTCCGTAAATACGGTGGAAGAGGTCGATCCCCCCTACCCCGACTGCGCCCAGGGTGTCGCCGTGATAGGCATTTATAAAGGAAAGAAACCGGGTCTTTTGTCTGCGCCCGGTCTGTTGTGCGTATTGAAAGGCGATCTTTAAGGCCACTTCTACCGCTGTGGAGCCATTATCTGAATAAAATACTCGTTTAAGACCGGATGGCGCATGGGTTATAAGCTCCCGGGCCAGTTCAATCGAAGGTACGTTACCTAATCCCAAAAGCGTAGAGTGTGCTATTTGGCCAAGCTGAGCAATAATGGCCCTGTCGATCTCGGGACAGCTATGTCCGTGGACGTTCACCCACAGGGAAGAAACACCGTCCAGATAACGCCTTCCCTCGATATCAACAAGATAACTGCCCTCTCCCGCAGCGATAATCGGCGCTTCTTCTGCTTCATAGTCTTTGGCCTGGGTAAAGGGATGCCAGACGTAACGCAGGTCATCGCCGCGCAAAGAATTATTATTGGACATGCTCTTCCCTCCAGCGAGAAAGCCGCTCCAACAGTTTAAACTTTTTATCCACGGCCTGGGCTACCCTTTGAATATCCCCTTCTTCTGCCTCTTCCACGGAAAGGCCGGTGATATGCGGTACAATGGCCAGAACCGGCACTCTGGCAAATTTTTCGATGGCGCCGGGATTATCCGTTTCAGCCAGGCCCGGCCTGGCCGGGTAATTATTTATTACTACACCGACCACTTCAAGCCCCCTTTTCCGTGCAAAAGACACCGTCAAGAGGGTGTGGTTAATCGTCCCAAGGGAAGGTCGGCTGACGATGACGAGAGGAAGCTTAAGCCGGGCTGCCAGGTCGGCCATGAAGGAATCATCGTTCAGAGGCACCAGGAGCCCCCCCGCACCCTCTACCAGGACCGCGTCGTACCTTGAACACACTGCGGCATGATCGGACTCAATCCTCGCCAGATCTATCGTGACACCCGCCCTTGCCGCGGCCAGGTGCGGGGAAACAGCCGGAGTAAAGGCATAGGAATAGACCGGCCCCTCTCCAGTAGAAAGCACCCTCCGCAGGAGGGCCAGGTCACCTGCTAAGGCCGCATCCTCACCTGCTTTCACACCGGTTATGACCGGTTTTTCCAGACCAATCCTTACGCCCGCCTCCTGGTAGAGCAAGGCCAGAAGGGCGGTGATTACCGTCTTCCCCACGCCGGTATCTGTGCCGGTAATGAATATCGAAGGTAATCTAATCAATGATGATCTCGCAAAAAACCGAAGTATGGACGGCACAGTAAAAAGCTCTCCGCCGCAGGCGGACAAGGCGCGTCCGCCGTGGCGGAAGGAATGAGGCATGCATGTCGTTATCCGTTAACCGTTGTCCGTTCACCGATAATGCGTGGACAT
>JASEGX010000125.1 GCA_030017815.1 Thermodesulfobacteriota bacterium
TTGGTAATCGGTTGTTGATTTATGTTATAGAAATGAACGATTGTCATTTTATAGGGCGCAATTTATCATCTGAAAAACAGACTCTGAAAGGCTATGTATGAGCACGGAAGAACTGCTGGAGATAGTCGACAAACATGGCAATACCATATACATTGCCCCCCGCTCTGTAATTCACGGGAATCCCTCATTGATACACAAGGTAGTCCACGTGCTGGTCTTTAACGAAAGTGGCGAACTCCTCCTGCAGAAACGTTCTGCCAATAAAGATGTGGCCCGGGGGAAGTGGGATACCTCCGTCGGCGGCCACGTAGCGCCGGCCGAGAGTTTGCTCGTAGCGGCCCAGAGGGAAATGCAGGAAGAGATCGGTATTATTACCGATAAAATAAGCCCCCTCTATTCCTACATCCTTTCAAATTCCTATGAAACAGAGTTGGTCTATTCCTATGTGTGTATCCACAATGGGCCGTTTTCGTTTAACAGAGAAGAGATAGACGAAATCCGATTCTGGGACATCCCGGAGATAAAAAAGGCACTCGGACAGAAAATCCTGAGCGACGACTTTGAATTCGAAATAAATAGATGCCTCTCATTTTACACCCATATTGCCTCCGCTCCGGCCGGCGGGCCGATGCCGGACATCTTTAGGGGTACACCCTTCCCGCAAGCCAGATAGAGGACTGATTAGCTATCAGCATTCAGCTATCAGCGCTCAGCGTTTTGACAGGCGATCTGCCGCAAGCGGAATACGGGACTTTCAGTATTCAGCTTTGAACTTCACCAACCCCAAAAAGCACAAAATTTAGAACCTCATGACCGCCGGGATACCTGTCCTGCCTGCCGCCCCATGCCTTGACAATCTGTTGATAATAAAATAGAGTCAGCAGCTAAAAGTCTTTAAAGGGGGTTATTTCCAGGTGGCTGGCGAGGGGAGGCTCAAAAAAATGCGCAATATCGGCATCATTGCCCATATTGATGCCGGCAAGACCACGGTTACCGAGCGCATCCTCTTTTACACGGGCCGCATCCATAAGATGGGCGAGGTACACAATGGACAGGCCGTCATGGACTGGATGCCCGAAGAACAAGAACGGGGTATCACCATCACCTCGGCCGTGACCACCTGTCATTGGCTGGGGCACGAGATACATATTATCGACACACCCGGACATGTCGATTTCACCATCGAGGTAGAACGTTCCTTGCGCGTATTGGACGGGGCCATCGGTGTTTTTTGTGCCGTCAGCGGCGTCGAGCCCCAGTCTGAGACGGTATGGCATCAGGCAGATAAGTATAAAGTTCCCAAGATTGCCTTCATCAATAAGATGGATCGCATTGGCGCTAATTTCTCCGGCGCCGTGGCAATGATGCGGGAGCGGTTGGGAGTGAGGCCCGCACTACTCCAGTTACCGATAGGGGCGGAAGATAGTTTTCGCGGGATAATAGATATTATCGACCAAAAATCCCTCTACTGGGATGAGGGCACACAAGGCGCCGTCATCCGCCATGAAGAAATCCCCCCTGATTATCGGGAAGAGGCATTAAAACAGCGCGACCAGCTCTTGGAAACCCTGTCCGAAATAGACGACGTCATCCTGGAAAAGTACCTGGATGATGTAGAAATAACCAAAGATGATATCCTTCGCGCGGTGCGTCAGGGGACCGTCTCCCTCAAAATCGTGCCTGTTTTGTGCGGCTCTGCCCTGAGAAATAAAGGGATACAATCTCTTCTGGATGCCATCGTGCAGTTTCTCCCCGGTCCTCTGGACATAAAGGCCGTCACCGGGGTTAATCCGAAAACCGGAGAGACAGAGGAGCGACCCGGCCGCGACGACGCCCCCTTGGCGGCGCTGGCCTTCAAAATTATGATGGAGCAGGGACGAAAAAGGACCTACGTGCGCGTCTATTCCGGTGTGTTACGCGAAGGCGCCGAGGTTTATAATGCTACCAAGCAGATAAAACAAAGGGTAGCCCGCATACTGAACGTCCATGCCAATAAGACAGAACGCCTGGATGAGGCGCGGGCGGGTAGTATCGTCGGAGTTATGGGCCTTAAGGATGCCTCTACGGGCGATACCTTATGCGATCCGGATCATCCCATTCTCCTCGAAAACATAGATACTTATGAGCCGGTCATCTCTGTGGCCGTGGAGCCCAGGACCAGGATCGATCAAGAAAAGGTGTCGGAGGCCTTGAATAAATTGGCGGATGAAGACCCCACATTTCGGGTGCGGGTTGACGATGACACCGGTCAGACCATTATAGCGGGCATGGGAGAGCTGCACTTAGAGGTGCTGGTACACCGCATCCTGCGGGAATTTGGTGTGCCGGTAAATGTGGGCAAACCCCAGGTAGTCTATCGGGAGACCATCGAACATGAAGCCACGGTGACAGAGAAGTTTGACCGGGAGATAGGCGGAAGCCGCCAGATAGCAGACATAACCATAAAAGTCTCGCCGCGTCCCCGCGGTGCCGGCAACCTCGTAGAGAACGGGCTTCCTGCGAATAAGATACCGCCGCAATTTGTACCGGCCATTGTGTCCAGTTTGAATGAATCCCTGGAAGGTGGCGTTATACAGGGTTATCCTCTATTGGATGTCGGAGTGATCTTGCTTGATGCCTCTTATATCGAAAACAGTTCCACCGAACTGGCCTACCGGGCCGCGGCTTCTGTCGCCTTAAAAAGGGCCTGTAGCGCTGCCTCGCCGGTCCTGCTGGAGCCTATCATGCGGGTGGAAGTAACCACCCCGGAAGAGTTTATGGGAGAAGTTATCGGCGACCTGAATTCCCGCGGCGGCAAAATAGAGGCCATCACGCCCAAGGGGCGGGTACAGGTGATAAAGGTGGTTGTGCCCCTTTCCAGTATGTTCGGGTACTCGACGGCATTACGTTCCGCTACGCAGGGACGGGCTACCTTTAGTATGCACTTCTCCCGTTATGACCGCATGGGTAAGGAAAAAAGGACTATCTGAACCCGGATACATCCTTCATATCGTCCAGTATTTCCTGGATCTCTCTTCTCTTTCCCGGTGATAGGGCTTTGTCCTGCAGGGCCTGTTTCAGGTGGGTTACGGCACTCTGGTGTTCGCCTGTCAATTTGTAGTACATCCCCAGATTATACTGGGCCAGACCGTTTTCCTTTCGCCCTCCATAGATGAGGCCGAGATGATAATAAGGCTCCGCATAAGCCGGGAAGTCCTGCTCGATCCTTTCCAGGCTGCGCACGGCCTCTTCGACCTGCCCCAGCTCTTTATATGTCCTGGCCAGATATAGCCGGAATCGAGCCACGGCAGAATCATCTTCCACGGACTGTTTAAGGAGGACCAGGGCTTCCGATAGCTTGCCCTCAGCAAAGGCGTTGATGCCTCTTTCGCCTTGCAGGACAGATCTGGAGACTCCCAGAGAGGCGGCCTGGTCGAGATAACTGTTGGCCTGTCCGTATTGCTTTTCAGCCTGGTAAGTAAGGGCTATGCCGTAGTAGAGGTAGGGATCTTCAGGATTTTTGTTGAGTTCAGCCTCCCATTTTTCCCGAAGCCGGGCCGGGCTTTTCATGGCCAGGGAGAGACGTACCTGACAGAGGCGGAGTTCTGCTGTATCTCCTTTTACCACAGGAGTCGGGCGTGCCAGGATAAGGTCTTCCAGATAACCGATGCGTTCTTCCAGGGCCGGGTGGGTAGTCATGTAAGACGGAATGGTAGGGGAACCCAGAAAGCGATAACGCCGAATTTTTTTAAAGGTGCTTATCATACCCCGCACGTCGTAACCCGCACTCTGAACCCACTTGAAGGCCATGCGGTCTGCCTCTTCCTCGTCTTCGCGGCTGTATTTCAGGGAAAGGGCGCTCGTCGTAGCCAATGCACCGCTGGCCAGAGCCTCGGCCGCCTTGCCGCCGCCTCCCAAGAAGACGCCGGCCAGGACTCCGACCATGGTGATAAGGCTTAATTTCTGCATGCGCTCGATCCGGCGGGCGATGTGCCGGGCAACTACGTGAGCAACTTCATGGGCCAGGATACCGGCCAACTCACTCTCGTCATCCATGGCCTCGAGCATGCCGCTGTGGACAAAGACCAGGCCCGAAGGCGCGGCAAAGGCATTTAAGGCCTCATCGCGGATGACATAAAACTTATAATCAAAGAACTGCGGCCCGGCCTGCGCCAACATCTTTCGCCCCACTCTTTCTACGTAAGATACCACGTCTGGGTCGGTAATTAATGGCAGCCTCGATTCTACCATCAGCAGAAACTTCTTGCCCAGAGCCCTCTCTTCGTCAGGAGAGAAGCCGGCTGCATTAAAAACACCGGCATTGGATGCGGCCGGCCACATAAGCGATTCCAGGATCAATACTAGGGCTGTGAGTATGGTAATAATGCGCAAGGTGCGGCCCTTCTTTTTAGACAAAGCCTTCAGCTATAAGCGGTAAGTCTTCCAGTTGCGGGTTCCGTGTTACGGCCTCGGCGTGAGCTCAGCCGAACGGGTTTCGGGTCAAAAACTCGCAACGCGTAACCCGAAACCCTCGTCCCTATCCATCACTCATCACTAAATTCTGTCTCCTGTCCTCCCGCTCCTGCCAGTCATCCGTCGAACAACGGCGTCCCGGTCATCTCCTCAGGAATAGGCAGCCCCTGAATGCTGAGAATAGTTGGGGCAATATCTGCCAGGATACCCCGGCGAAGTTTTTGCCCTGTCTTCTGCCCGTCGATAAGTATGAACGGCACCAGATTGGCAGTGTGGGCGGTATGCGGGCTTCCGTTTCCAGGATCGATCATCTCTTCGGCATTGCCATGATCCGCCGTGATAATCACCGCCCCGTCGCTTTCCTCCAAAAATGTGTTGACTACTTTTCCGAGGCAGAGATCAACCACTTCACAGGCCCGGATGGCGGCCTTCAGTATGCCGGTATGTCCTACCATGTCCGGGTTGGCATAATTGAGTACAATTAAATCGTATTCTCCGGTCTTGATTCGCCTTATGACCTCGTCTGTTACCTGATGGGCACTCATCTCCGGTTTAAAATCGTATGTAGGCACCTCTTTGGGAGAGGGAGCAAGGCATCGGTCTTCGTTCTTAAACGGGGTCTCTTCCCCGCCGTTAAAAAAGTAGGTGACATGGGCATATTTTTCCGTCTCGGCTATGCGAAGCTGTTTAAGGCCATGCCGGCTTATTTCTTCGCCGAGAATGTGGAACAGGTGTTGTGGCGGGAAGGCCACGGGAAGATGAAAATGGGCATCATATTCGGTCATGGTCACATAGCCGGCCAGTTTGGGCCTGGCTTGCACATCAAAGGCCGAAAATCCCCCCTGGGTGAAGGCGCGGGTGATTTCCCTGGCCCGGTCGGCCCGAAAGTTGAAGAATATCACTGCGTCCCCCTCGCTGATACGCGGGAGGACGTTCCCGTTATCAGCCATCAAAATAGGGCGGATAAACTCATCTGTCTCGCCCCGCTCATACGCCTCCGATACCGCCTGTACGGGATCATAGGCCATGGCGCCTTCGCCCCTGACCATGGCCCGATAGGCCTTCTCCACCCGTTCCCAACGATTGTCCCGGTCCATGGCATAGTACCGGCCGCAGATAGTGGCTATCTTCCCTATTCCTGTGCGGGAAAGAAAGTCTGTTACCTGGCCTATGTAGTCCTTGCCGCTTTGGGGCGGGGTATCGCGGCCATCCATGAAGGCATGTATATAGACGTCCTTCAGCCCGTGTTTTTTGGCCATTTCTATCAGGGCGAAGAGATGCGGAAGATCGCTGTGCACGCCCCCGTCAGAGACCAGGCCCAACAGATGCAAGGCCCCGGCATTTTTGCCCACTTTATCCATGATGGTAACAAAAGGCTCAACCTTAAAGAAATCACCGGACTTTATGGCCCGGTTGATGCGTGTCAGATCCTGATAAACGATGCGGCCTGCGCCGATATTCAGGTGTCCTACCTCCGAGTTTCCCATCTGGCCTTCCGGCAATCCCACAGCCTCGCCGGAAGCCTTAAGGAATGTAAGGGGGTGCCTCCTTGACCAGTCATCCATGTTTGGAGTCCTGGCCAGATAGATGGAGTTGCCTTCTGTATGTGGGCTGTAGCCCCACCCGTCCAGAATTATCAGCAAGACCGGCCGCGGTCTCATTTTGCCTCCCCTATTTCTACGATTTTGGCCTCACTCCAGAGGCTTTCCAGGTCATAAAACTCTCTGATGGGGGCATAAAACACATGTATGACCACGTCATTATAGTCCATGAGCACCCACTGGCCCGGCCCCAGGCCTTCAATGCCCTTGGGATAAATCTTCTGAGGACGGAGAGATTCTTCAATGGCCTGCACAATGCCCTGGACATGACGCGTGGAATGGCCGCTACAGATTATAAAATAATCGGAAAAAGAGGATACGGTGCGGACGTCCAGAATCTGTAAATCTTCCGCCTTCTTGTCCAGGGCCGCCTGGGCACAGATCCGGGCCTTTTCTTTTGAGACCATAGGGGTTTTCTTTTGCTTCTTACTTAGCATAAAGCCTTTCCTGATAAATGTATTTTTCTACTGCCGGAGGCGCCAGGAAACGAATGGAGTGTCCTTCCGCAACGGCCCGGCGGACAGCCGTAGATGAGATGCCAAAGAGTGTTGTTTTCCTATAAAAGACAGAGTATTGTCCGGTGAGGAGATATTCTCTTCTGTTATCATCATAAGTATAACCGGGAAAATGCTGATCCAGAACCGCCTTTAGCTCTGTCTCGCTGTAACCCGGTCTATCCACCACTACAAAATTAGCATAGGATGGGAGTTGCCTGTATTCCTTCCAGGTGGGTAGTTCAACAAAGGCGTCCAGGCCGATGATAAAGTAAAATCCCGTGTCCGGATCAAATGCGGCATGAAGACGGCGTAAGGTCTCTATCGAGTAGGAATGACCCGGTATCTCCTTTTCGATATCCGAGACCATAAAGTGGTCAATCCCCTCTATGGCCAATTGGACCATCTTGATCCGGTGGGCAAACGAGGTTATCCTCCCGGCGGTCTTATGCGGGGGTGTGGCAGTGGGAAGAAAAAAAATCCTCTCTAAGTCCAGAGATTCATAGACCTCTTCTGCCACCCGCAGGTGACCATAATGAATGGGGTCAAAGGCCCCTCCAAATATACCGATCCGCATCTAATTCCGAACCTGGCCA
>JASEGX010000126.1 GCA_030017815.1 Thermodesulfobacteriota bacterium
CCGCGCTGCTGACCGCTGTATTAACGTCCGGGTCAGACGTACAGGCCACCACTACAAATACCCCGTTCAGGTCTCCACTCTGATAGCCCCGCGCCGCATGTGTTATTTTCTTTTCTCCAGCCAATCCCTGAAGATGGGGAGTAAGTTCCGGACTTACGACCCTGACCCTGGCGCCGCAGGAGAGCAGGGTCTCGACCTTCCTTTCCGCGACCTTCCCGCCGCCGATTACCAGGCATTGTTTATCCTTAATATCCAGATTTATGGGATAATACCGCAAGTGTTCACCGCCCATCTCTTAGCCAAAGGCTGACTTAAGCCAGCAATGTAACAGTAATTGGAAGGTTAGGCAAGATTTTTCCCTCACCGCAAAGGGCAGAGAATGTCATTAGTCAATAGTCATTTGTCACTGGTAAAAGCGATCAATCTCCCCGACTTAGCCAATGACTAATGACCGGTGACGAGTGACGTCTTGAACTTTTGGCTTTGACATTCATTTGAACTTTGAGCTTTGAAATTTGAACTTATTAGCTGATGCTACTTATCTTTGCCCTTACGGGCATAGTCAAGCAGGTAGGCAAAACCCAGCAGGGCTGCGGTCATCCCCACTACAGCCCAGGGGCCTTTTCGCAGGAAAGGAAAAAGGCGTGAAAGGACGATGGCGAAGATACCGGACAGTATCAATCGCATGAGAAATATCCTGAATTGAGATGCATTCATAATTATTAGCTTTTAGCGCGTAGTGATTAGCGAGTAGGATGAGTCATGTAGGGTGGGCTCCGCCCACCGAAACCACGCTGCGTCGCCAATGATGGTGGGCAAAGCCCACCCTACGTCTGCGACAACAGAAACAAGTAAAGGGATACCCTTCCCGGGGCATCCCTTTAGTTCACATAGCACCCCCACCCAGGCCCTCCCCCTTGAAGGGGGAGGGTTAGGGTGGGGGTAATTTTAGAACACCTTTTCTACTACCGGCACGACCTGTTTCTTACGGGACATAAGGCCGGGGATATATACTGAGTTACCCTCTACCTTGGTATTAAAGGCCTTTTCAATCTTGGCCTTGTCGCCTGCAAAGTACAGCTCAGAGCCTTCCTTGATGATGTCCGTGGCGACAAAGATGACCATCTCATAACCCTCTTTGGCCTTCAGGTCGTTCAGGAAATTCATGACCTCGGAGGCGCGGTTGTAAACATCGGTCAGATCCACGACCTCGGTCTGGCCGATGCCGACTTTTTTGCCGGCAAAATCAAAATTCTTATAGTCGGCAAAGATAACGTCTTTAATCGACTTATCCGCTATATTGGCCTTGGCCTTCTTCACATCAATGCCAAACTTCATCATGTCGTCAATGCCGGCTATCTTGGCCAGTACGGCCGCCACGTCCTTGTCTTCCTGGGTGGTGGTGGGCGACTTAAAGACTACGGTATCGGAAAGGAGCGCACCCAGCAGGATACCGGCTAGAGCCTTGTCCTTGGCCACAACATCCTTGTATTTCTTGGCCAGAATGGTGGCTGTGCTGCCTACCGTCTCTATCAGGATGGCGATGGGATTTGGATTGGAAAAATTCATTTTGTGATGATCGATAATCTCAATGATTTCCGCCTTAGCGATGTCATCCGGGGACTGGCTGGCCTCATTATGGTCCACCAGCACCAGTTTTTTGCCCTCGGCGCTGCCCAGTTCCCCTGGTACAGGCACACCGAACTTGTTGAGCACAAAGGCGGTCTCTTCGTTGATCGGCCCCGGGGTGGCCGGGGTATAGCCCTTTATCTTGGCGTAAGCGATTGCCGAACATACCGTATCCGTATCCGGACTCTTGTGACCTATTACATATACATCTGCCATCTTCTTCTGTCCTCCATATTATTAATTTATTTTTTACGTCTTCGAAAAGACAACAATTGTCGGACAATCATAATAGTTAGCCGGTATATTTGTCAAGGATAAAATGAAGCGTGGTTCACTTGTAAGCTAATTTCAAATCCGAAATCCGAAGCACGAATCCCGAAACAATATCGAATGAGCAAAATGAGAAATTCAAAAGCGAATTAGTTTTCATCCGGAAACCCCGGTTTTCCCCTCTCCCCTGGCGGGAGAGGGTTAGGGTGAGGGGGATAACCTAGCGATTTTCCTATCAGTTCACCCTCCCCCTGACCCCCCCTCCCGTCGAGGGAGGGGAAGTTTTTGGGGACTTTTCGGATGGAAACGAATTTGAATTTGTTTCGAATTTCGATATTCGAATTTCGGATTTATAGCTTTGCGCCCTTTGCGCCTTCGCGGTGAAAACCTGCCAGATACGCTGGTGTCGAAGCTATCTTTTGACACGTCAACCTAAAATAGGCTATCATGTAACAAATGGACATCTTTGCCCTTGCCAAATTCTTCATAGCCAGCTTCGTCTCCATCTTTGTCATCGTTAATCCCCTGGCCAACATGCCTATTTTCATTACCATGACGGAGGGAGATTCCCCGGAAAAACGCCGGGCTACGGCCTTTAAGGCCTGCGCGACCTGTTTCGTTGTCCTGGCTGCCTTTACCTTCGGGGGTCACCATATCCTCCGTTTTTTTGGCGTAACCGTTCCGGCCTTCCGCGTAGCCGGCGGCATCATCCTCTTTATGGTGGCCATTCAAATGCTCCAGGTCAAACCCGCCCGCATCCGCATCAGCCCGGAAGAGGAGAAAGAAGGTGTGGAAAAGGAAGATATAGCGGTCGTCCCTCTGGCCATCCCCATGCTGAGCGGCCCAGGGGCCATCACTACGGTTATTGTGCTTGGCAGCGAACACGAAGGCTGGACGCCCGGGCTTCTGATAATGCTATCCAGTCTGCTGACCAGCCTTATATCTTATATTATCTTTTCCCGGTCGGTTTCCATGGCGCGGGTACTGGGCAGGTCCGGGGTAAATATCCTGACCCGGATCATGGGCCTTATCCTGGCCGTCATTGCCGTAGAGATAGTAGCCAGCGGGATTCGGGGCATGTTCCCGCGCCTGTTCCTAGCGGCCCTTATATAGGCCGCGTCATTGGTCAATAGTCACTTGTCACTGGAAGAAGTCATCGGTCAATAGTCACTAGTCAATGAAATTAATGACCAATGACTATTGACCAGTGACTAATGACTTTCAGGCCTCTATCCGGCGGGCAGTGTCCGGCTTTTCTTCCGCCCCTTTGGTCTTTTTCCCCCCGATCAACGCGGCCAGTTGATCTACATAGTCCTGCAGGGTCTGGGCCTGGGCATTCAATTCTTCGGAAGCGGAAGCGGTTTCCTCGGCATTGGCCGCATTCTTTTGCACTACCTGATCCATTTGACCTAAGGCATTGCTTATCTGGTCCATTCCCTGGCTTTGCTCACGGGAGGCGGCCGCTATCTCTGCCACCAGATTAGCGACCTTTTTGGCGCTGCCGGCCACTTCCCGGAAGTCAGCTTCCGTCCCGCTGACCAGGCCGGAACCCTCTGCTATCTTTTGAATCACATCTTCAATCAGGTCGCTGGTATTCTTTGCCGCTTCGGCCGCCCGCTTAGCCAGGTTCCTTACCTCCTCCGCCACTACGGCAAATCCCATGCCGGCCTCGCCGGCCCGCGCCGCCTCGACTGCGGCATTGAGCGCCAGGAGGTTGGTCTGGAAAGCGATGCCGTCGATGGTCTTGATAATTTTACCGATTTCCTCACCGGCAGCAGAAATGTTGTGCATAGAGGTACTCATCTGGGACATGGAACTATTGGCCTTTTCTACGACCTGCTTTGACTCTTCCATGAGCATGTTGGCCTGTTGGGCATTCTCCGCATTTTGCTTGGTCATGCTCGTTATCTCTTCGAGAGAGGCCGAGGTCTGTTCCAGGGCCGCGGCCTGCTCCGAAGCCCCTTCGGCCAGTTGTTGCGAGGCCCCGGAGACCTCTCCGGCGGCAGAGGACACCTGTCCCGAAGAATCATTCAATCCGGAAATAACCCTTTCTAAATAGGTATTAATGGACCGGCTGATCCAGCCGCCCACAATAATGCCAAAAGCTATGGAGATGATACCGGCAATGGCCAGGGCCGTCGTGGTCATGGCTGCCACCTTTTCCACGGCCTCCACCGCCTTCTCCTGACCGGCTTCAGCCGAGCGCGTCTTCTCGGCGCTGGTTTGGGCAAGCTTTTCAATCAACTTTTTCGCTTCGCTGAATATCTGGGTCGAGCGGGTCTGTATGGCCAGATTCTTTAAACCCGTGGCTACGACCCCGCTCTCACCCAGGAGCACCCCCTGCATGTTCCCGAAGGCCGCTTCCACATTCCGGACTGTGCCGGTTTCGGCCTGCCTTTTTAAGGCTCCGAGGTTCTTTTTAATCCGGTTTGATTCTCCAGCCACAGTCGCAAACTGTGTACCCATCTGGGTTTTAATCCCGGTTACTTCTTCCGGGGAAGCGGCCAGCATGACCTGTTTGGCGGCGCTTTCTATAGTTCGGGCCATGATAGCTATATTTCCGCCGGCGCTGGTTATCTCACCCACCAGACCGACCGTGGTAATGGCCCGGCTCATCCGGGCGTTTTCCTGGGGGAGGACTAATTCCAGGCTGTCTATCTCCACCGCCATTTTGCCGCCCAGCGCCTCTGTCTGTTTCAGGAGGTCCCTGCGTTTTTCCTCGAATTTATCTTTCGCTTCCTTATCCTGCGGGTTGGCCAGCATATCGGCGCGAACCGCCAGGAGGCCGCCTTCGCCCGAATATCCCTTCTGCACCTTATCCACAAATTCCTTGAGCTGGCTTCCTAAGCCGCCATTTCCGAGGTCTATCTGGGCTATGGCATCCAGCTCGGCCTTCATCTTGTCCTTGAGCGGCGTCAGCCGGAAACGGTTATCCACGGCGCTTACCTGCATGAGCAGGGCGTTGGCATTGCTTAATTTTTCCTGCACGACCAGCATCTGCTTGATCCGGGCGTTGGCCTTCAGGTTGGCCTGCTTGGATTTTTCCACCGAGGCATAGCTATCCTTTTGCAGATTGTGCATGGCGGCATCGAGCTTTTGCGTCTCGCCCACCACTACCGCAATGCCCGAACGGAGCTGTTCATTGGCCGCGGCCAGCCGGTTCATGGACTGAAGGCGCTCCTCGGCCATCCGGTTTAATTCCTGATAGGATTTTTTAATGTCTTCGAAGACCTTTTTGTCCACATCGGCCTTTAGCCGGCTCAATTCTTTGGCCGTGGCATTAATCTCAGATAAGGCGGCGTCGGTTCTTCCCCGTATCTGGGAGAGTTCCGCCGCTGAAGTGGTCAGGGCCATCTGCGTAAAGTTGGCCGCCACCTTTTCAAACCCCTGCTGGAGATTGACCATCTTTACCTGGAGGGGTGACGACTCCCGGGTCAGATAGTAGATTTTGCCGCTCACCATGCGCACGGCAAAAAAGCCCACCGTGCCCACCCCGGCCACGGCCACGAGGAGCAGGGCTACCAGCAGAATAAGTTTTCTTTTAATGGTCATTTTTGTCTCCTATAATATAGTCACTGGTCATTAGTCATTGGTCATTAATCCCCGTGACCAATGACTGATGACTTCTTCTAATGACCAGTGATTTCTGACCGTCGTTCAGTGCCTATACTTTTAATGTAGGAGTTTAAAAGCCTGGGCAACTTCTTTATTATATCGAATAACTCCTGATGCTTTGATTGATCGATAAGATCACGCCTGATACTCTTTCTTAACCATGTCTTTGTTTCTTCTAAAGAGCCTCGGGCGAAATAGCAAAAATTTTTGTTTTCTTTATAATGATACCTTCCATAACCTTCAGCAATATTGGCGGCAATGGAATCAGCGGCCCTTACCAGTTGTTTTCCAATAGTTTCCCTGGCGAAGTAGTCCCATTTAATGACTATATCCCAGATCGTATCTGATAATTTTTCTGATAAGTTATAGACTTCCAACTCCTTTAATTCCATCTTCTTTCCCAATGACTAATGACCAGTGACCAGTGACTATTTAACTACCTTGGCCACCGGCTTGGCCTTTCCAGCACCCACCTGGGTCATATAGACCTTGTTTAATCCCTGATGGTTATCCTTGCTGAAAGATACACTCAGACCGCCGATGTCCACATTGGACATAGACTCGATAGTGTCGATCAACCCTTCCCGGGTAAGGGCCGCCCCGGCCTTTTCCAAGGCTGTAACAAGCACCCGGCCGGTTACATACCCTTCCAACCTGACATAGGAGGGCGCCTCATTGGGGAAGGACTTTTTGAGCGCGGCCTGGAAGTCCCGGACTACGGGTATAGAGGTATCATCCGGAGAAGGGACTACCTGGGAGATAATGATCCCATTGGCTGCATCGCCTAACTCCTTTATCAGATTCTCGGTGCCGATAAAGGAAATGGTAGCCAGAACCGGTTTAAATCCGGCGGCCCTAGCCTCTTTCACAAAGGCCGCGATCGGTTTATAAGGGCCGACCATAACCACCGCCCCCGGTTTGGCCGCCATTATGGAGGCCAGGCCTCCCTTGACCGCTTCGGTATTGCGGGCAAAGGTTCCCGTAGCCGCCACCTTTAGACCGCGTTTTTTAAGGGCCTTTTCCGTCCCGCTCAGACCGGCCAGCCCGAAGGAGTCATCCTGGTAAAATACGGCTATGTCCTTTATGCCCAGGTCGCTGGTTATCCTCTCCACCAGGGCCTCGGTCTCGTCATCATAAGAGGCCCGGATGTTAATGATATACCGCGAGACCGGGTTCCGCAGTAGTCCGGCGCCGGTAAAGAGTCCCACCAGGGGAACCTTCATCTCCTGCACGATAGGCAGGGCGGCCTTGGCCGTCGGCGTCCCCACATAGCCGGCCAGGGCAAAGACCTTTTCGTTTTCGATCATGTTAAGGGTGCAGTCCACCGTCTTGTCCGGTTCATAACCGTCATTGCTGGCTATAAACCTTATCTTGCGTCCGTTGATGCCGCCTTTGGCATTGACCTCATCCAGACAGGCCTTCATACCCACGTTCATGCCCGTCCCCAAGCCGGCCGCCGGCCCCTCCAGGGCCGCACACTGTCCGATGACCACCTCGCTGTCTGTCACCCCGTCCTCGGCCCAGGCCGCCGGGATAACGAAAGCTATACCGGCTAACACGGCCGCTACAAACCAGAACCTGTACCCCAAAAACCTTTT
>JASEGX010000127.1 GCA_030017815.1 Thermodesulfobacteriota bacterium
TAGTTATCTTAAATGGTGCACTTTGAAGTAGAATTCACCTATAAAAGGTCGAGGGTGGCAATGATAACCGCCGGGCGGCCTCCGGTAATGATATGCCGCCATCCAAAACCATTTTTACTGCTTCCTCTCGAAACTCCTTCGTGTAACGCCCTTGTGAAATCCCTTTCATCCTGACACCTCCGTCTATAGATTATTGTATCCAACTTTGGTGTCCGCTTTTTCCATCTTACATCAAAAGTTCCGATAGCCGTTGTCACACATTTCAATTAATTACCTTTCTATTTAAAGCTAATTGTCCCTCCTGCCGATTCTTATAAGTAAGCGTTCAGCTATCAACCATGAGCCATCAGCCTTTTCCTGCTGAGTGCTGGTCGCTGACCGCTTATCAGCTCAAAACGAGAGGGATCCAATGGAGACTGGCGAGATTTGTGTATCTGCTGGGGCCGGGCCATTAACTACAGACCTGGCGGCTATGGGCATTGAAAACGAGGCAGTGAGACAGCTTAACGGCGTCTTTGCCCGGAATTTTATATGTATGCCTTTAAAGGTCGTAGATGAAAAACTTCAGGTGGCCGTGGCTGACCCCGACGATTATGAAACCCTGGATGCCGTTAAATCTTATACCGGCAAGGACGTGATACCGGTAACCGTGCCTGTCGGCGATATATTAACGGCGATTGATAGATTTTACGGAGACCTGGAATATAATGATGCCGAGGTATCACGCCTGGAGGATATTCGGCCCACCCATAAAACCTTTGCGGTTATCTCGAACAAGGGAGGGGTGGGCAAGACGCACGTCTCCATTAACCTGAGCTGTGCCCTGTCTAAACTGGGCAAACACATCCTTCTTATCGACGGCGATCTGGCCAATGCCGATGTCTCCAGCAAGCTGGGGATATTCCCTTCGCGCACCCTCCAACATTTTTTCAGCCATGCCAAAAAGATAGAGGAAATTATTTACCAGACTGCTTACGGTTTTGAACTAATAGGAGGGGTCTCCGGAGAGTACAAACTGGCCAACCTCAATTATGCCCAGAGGCATAAGTTTATTAAACATTTTTTGGCCACAAGTAAGTATTATGATATGACCATATTTGATCTGGGGGCGGGTATCAGCTATGCGGTGCTCGACTTTGCCCTGGCCATGGACGAGATAATTATTGTAACTACGCCTCAGGATATAATCAGCGGATACGCGTGTGTAAAGGCCGCTTTCCAGCGTTTTAAGGAAATCGAGAATAAACTCAGACGCAATAAGAAGTATGAGGTCAAAGATTGTTTTGCGCCCCACATAATCGTCAATCAGGTGAGGAATCCCCGGCAGGGCAAGATGGTTTTTGAAAATATCGTAAAAACCGCGGACGAGAACATAAATTCCGATGAGACAGAGTTTGTTTTAAGGCCGAACTATATGGGCTCCCTGCCTTATGAGGCAGAGGTTATTAACAAGGCCGAGCTAAAGAAAAGGCCGCTTTTTACCGAATTTTCTCACTCGGGCTTTTCCCGTTCTATTGAATCCCTGGCCAAGGTCTTGCTTGACCCATCAGCCAGACCGGAGGAAGAGACAGAGCCTGCCGGTAAGCTGTGGCGTATCTCTAAGATATTAGGTCTGAATTTTTTCTAGGCTGACCTTTGTGCCGTTTGATAATGGCCCGGGCGGCCACCATCCCGCTCACCGAAGCCTGTATAAGCCCGCGGGTAATGCCTGACCCATCTCCTGTGATGAAGAAATTTTTGGCCTCTGATTCCAGTTCATTATTTAAACGAATGCGATGTGAGTAAAACTTAACCTCTACTCCGTAGAGGAGTGTGTGCCGGGAATATACACCGGGCACAATTCTTTCCAGGGCCTCCAGCATTTCCATGATATTTTTAAGGTGGCGATAAGGGAAAACAAAGCTGAGGTCACCGGGTGTGGCCTCGGGTAGAGTCGGACGGGTGATACATCGGGAAAGTCTTTTTTCGGTGGTGCGCCGCCCGGCCAGCAAGTCGCCCAGGCGTTGGACTATTACCCCGCTGCCCAACAGATTGGCCAGCGAGACAATAGCCCGGCCATAGCCTATAGGATCATCGAAAGGTTCTGTAAAACGACTGCTCACCAGAAGCGCGAAATTTGTGTTTTCCGAGCGTTTTTCCGCATAACTATGGCCGTTTACAGAGATGAGGCCATCGACGGCCTCGCTAACCACCTCGCCATAGGGATTCATGCAGAACGTTCGAATCCGGTCGTCAAAGGTCTGTGAATAGTAGATAAGCTTGGCCTCATAGACCACATCCGTCAGCTTTTGCATCACTGCCGCGGGCACTTCTACCCGGACGCCGAGGTCCACCGGATTGGGCGTGGCCGTAAGACCCAGGCGGGCCGCTTCTTTTTTCATCCAGCTAGCTCCTACCCGGCCCGGAGCGGCAATCACATATTCTCCTCGCAAGACCTCCCCGGAAGGTAATCGCACCCCTTTTGCCTGGCCTGATTCCACCACAATTTGATCCACTTTAGTCTCTGTCCGGATATCGATTTTGTCCTGTAGATATTCCCGTATATTGGTCAGGACCCTGAGGCAGTTCTCCGTACCCAGATGTCTTATGGGTGAATAGATAAACTCCATCTGGGCCAGCTTGGCTTGTATGGCCAGATTTTCCAGGACCTCCCCTGGCGGGCTGTAGGTTTTAGCAGGGGCGCCGAAGGAAAGGAATATATCATCGGCCTGCTGCAGGAGGTGTTTTACTTCTTTCCGGGGTATAATCTCACCCAGGAATCCTCCTACATCCGGGGAAAGGGTGAGTTTACCGTCACTGAAGGCCCCGGCGCCTCCCCATCCGCAGAGGAGGTCTTTACCGGAGCGATCTGTCCTCTCGTAAATGTCTTTGCCCTGTTCAATAAGCAGTATGGGGCCGATCCCGGCTTTAGCTAATTCCAGGCAGCTAAAAAGACCGGACGGTCCGGCGCCTATAACGATTACTTTATATTTCTTCATATCAACTCGCCTCTACTATTTTGGTTTTTCCGTATGTTTTTATCATTTTTCTACATTTCGCACAGGGATCTTCACTTTTCCCATCGGTATCCGGGAGGCTGTTTGAAAAATGCATGACGCAGCGTGTATCCGGACAATGGGATAGCTCGTAGAGATGTCCTATCTCATGCACCGCCTCCTTGATTACCCGTGAGGTAAAACGGGCGGGGTCTGCCGGCAACTGATAAAATTCCTGCCTGAGGCGGGAAATGGAGATTATGGCTATATCCGTGAGCAGGCCGGCCAGGCCAAAGACAAAATTTAGAGAAGGCGCATAGAGATCAAAGTCGGCCACAGCCAGCACCTTTCCGGATTTCTTTTCTCTTTCAAGAAACTGGACGATCATTTCGGCGCTGTATTGGCGCCGTCGGGGATTATAAGCCGTGCCCGGGATATGAACGGGTTCCCTTTCTACGATGACCTTTGCATTAAATACCCCGGCGAGCCGATGGGCTATTTTTTCTAACAAACACGCATCGGGCTCTCTACCCCTCGACGATGAAATCGGCTGGACGTAAATGTGCTCGGCCATATATTTTTTACTGTTTGCAGCCGTCCGCCTTTGGCGCAACCTGCGGCTACAAATAATGGTTGCATTTTGGAGACGTTAGCTCCCACTGGCCTTTGCCATCCCCGGTAAGTTCGCTTGCCGGTAGCATGATCTTACCCGGCGTTTTTGGTTTTTTAGGGACCGCTATAGATACCTTATCACAAAAAACGACAGGCTTGCCAAAATTATTTGACAAGGCAGAGGTATACATGGACAATAATGATTAATATTTTGGCGATTACGAATTGAAGAAGAGGTGACGGCTATGAAAACATATAACATACCTGAAATCTCTGAAGGAATATACTGGGTGGGGATAAAGGACTGGAACCGCAGAATCTTTGACGCCCTGATTCCACTTCCCCGGGGGACAACGTACAACGCTTATCTGGTGCGAGGAAAAGAAAAGACTGCGCTCATTGACACGGTAAATCCTGGATTCGAGAGGGAGCTGGAAGAAAAGATCGCGCAGTTAATGGGTGAACCCCCGCTGGATTACATTGTGATGAACCATGCCGAACCGGATCATGCCGGTGCCATCCCTGTCATGATGGAGTTACATAAAGGAGCGCAGCTTATTACCACGGAAAAGGGCGCAAAAATGGCGCAGACATACTATAACGTGCCGGCAGAAAGGATAAGGGCGGTTAAAGACGGGGATGCGATTGAACTGGGCGGCAAGACCCTGAAATTTATCGAGGCGCCCTTTCTCCACTGGCCGGAGACTATGTTTACATACCTTGCCGAAGATAAGATTCTTTTTTCCTGTGACTTTTTTGGGGCGCATACCGCCTTTGGGCTCTATGAGGATGAGGTGGAAGATATACTGCCATTGGCCAAAAGATATTTCGGAGAGATCATGATGCCCTTCAGGAAGATGGGTCAAAAGGCCCTGGAAAAGATACAGGATTTAGAGATCAAAGTCATTGCCCCCAGTCACGGCCCTATTTATAAAAACCCGGAAAAGATCCTGGAGGTTTACCGTAAATGGACGGCCGGAGAGACGACGGAAAAGGCGATCATAGTTTATGTCAGTATGTGGAAATCTACTGAGGCGATGATAAAAACCATGGTGGAGACGCTCTTGGCCGAGGGTATTGAGGTGAGCCTATATAACGTTGTCAATTCGGATATCGGAGATATAGCCGGAGACCTGGTCGATGCGCGCGCCATTGTACTCGGCACACCGACCGTACTGGGCGGGATGCATCCGGTGGCCGCGCACGCCGTGAATCTGGCAAAGGCATTACGCCCGCCGTTGAAATACGGGGTTGTCCTAAGCTCTTACGGCTGGGGCGGGGGAGCCCGCAGACAGGCTCTGGAAGTATTAGGGCCGACAAAGATAGAGGTAATCGACACTCTTGAGGTGAATGGCCCTCCGTCAGATGAGGATCATAAAAAGATAGTTGAGATAGGAAAGCAACTCGCTGCCAAGATACGGGGATGATGACCGCGTACTTTACTACTTTCCTTTGGGGAATTTGTATGGCATAAAGATAACATGCCACCAGGACATCCGGGGGAGACAAGTCAACAAAAAGGCGCCGACATGCAGGAATCAAAACCAGATATGAAAGAAAAGATTAGACGATTACTTGTTCATGTAGACATTGCTTTTCACGTGCTGGCGGGTCTTTTACTGCTTATCGCCTGCGGCTTCATCATGTATTACGGGATTACCAATCTTATGCAGCCATCCCGCGGCGCCGTAATCAGCCTGGTGAATGATGTGCTTTTGGCCCTGATTATCCTTGAGCTTTTCTGGACCATTATCCGTTTTCTTAAGAAACAAAGATTTACACTCGGACCTTTTCTTTCTATCGGGATCATAGCCTCAGTTCGGCGGATACTTCTGGTCGAGATCGAAATATCACATGTGGAGCACGTTCCGGCTGAACGGCTATGGGAAATCGGGCTTAGCGCCCTGGTAATTTTATGCCTGGTTTTTGCTTATTACCTGGCCGCCAAGGTAGAAAAGATGGGAGCAGACTGAAGGTAACCTCTCTTCACAACAGCATCAGGAAAGGGCGGCCCAGGTAGCCAGAAACAGGGTGATGCTGATTATGCCGTTCATGGTAAAGAAAGAGAGGTTGATTTTTGAAAGGTCTTTGGGCGTAACAAATATATGTTGCAGCGCCATAGCCATCGCCGTCAGGGCGATGCCCGCATAATAGACCCACCCTAATCCGGCCATAATGCCGGTATAGAGAAAAAACACAAAAGCCAGGACATGGAATCCTACGGCAAAAGCAAGCGCCTTTTCTTTGCCGAATTTGCAGGGTATCGAGTGTAGTCCTTCGCGGCGGTCAAATTCAAAATCCATACATGCATAGATAGTGTCAAAACCTGCCACCCAAAATATAACCCCGGCGCTCAGGATAAGAGGCGCAGCGTCTAGCGCCCCTTTAACGGCGATCCATCCGGCGGTGGGGGCAATGCCCAGGGCCAGGCCCAGGAATATATGCGACAACCAGGTAAATCGTTTGGTGTAAGAGTAAGAGATGACTATGGCCAGGGCCGAGGGGGATAGCATAAATGTCAGCCGGTTTAGCTTATAGGCCGCAAAGAAGAAGAGCAAAGAGGCCAGGATCACAAAGAGCCATGCCTCGCTTATCTTTATCGCGCCTTGGGGCAGAGCCCGGCTTGCGGTGCGGGGATTTTTGCGGTCATAGGGGAGATCAACTATACGGTTAAAGCCCATAGCCGCCGTGCGCGCCCCGACCATGGCCGAAAGGATCCAGAGACATTTTGCCGGCTCCGGCATGCCGCCCGCCGCCAGGAAGGCCCCCATGAAGGCAAAGGGGAGGGCAAAGATGGTGTGCTCGAATTTAATCATCTCCAGGAAGGTATGGGTCTTTCGTATCATGAATCGATACCCCACCTTTTGGCCTCTGGATCGGGCAGGCCGAGGACATCCAGGATTCTGTCCACGAACATAGCGACCAGTTCTTCAATGCTCGTGGGTTGATGATAAAATCCGGGCATGGCTGGCATGATGGTCGCTCCGGCCTCCGCCAGGCGCAGCATATTGCTTATGTGTATCCTGTTTAGCGGGGTCTCCCGCAAGATCAATAAAAGTCTTCGGCCTTCCTTCAGGGTCACGTCTGCCGCCCGATGGATAAGGTTACTCGATATGCCGTTGGCTATTGCGCCCAGTGTGCCCATGGTACAGGGGATAATAATCATGCCGTCATGGGGGAAAGAGCCGCTGGCTACCGGCGCGGCAAAATCTTTTTCGTCGTAGAGCCTGGTCATGTACCGGCTGACCCCTGAGGTAGAAAGACCGGTTTCCAACTTCAATACCTGGGCCCCGGCCGCAGATACGAGGCCGTGTATCTCCACATTTTGCGCCGCTAATTTCTGCAGAAGCGATACCGCGTAGGGTATGCCGCTCGCCCCGGTCAGGGCCACGATGTAACGTTTCTGTATTTTTTTACCAGAAAATCCCCCTGTATCCCCCTTTTTCAAAGGGGGAATTGATGGACCCCCAG
>JASEGX010000128.1 GCA_030017815.1 Thermodesulfobacteriota bacterium
AGAGATCGTGTTTTAATCAAAACCTTTTTGCCTCACCTTTTGAACGATACTAATCCTTTAAGCTACATCCCGGTGCTGGAAGAGATATTCTTGGGCGGCCTTGACCCCGCTGCCCAGTTCCATAGGGTAACCAAGTTCTTTTAAGGCTATCTCCACAGCCGAGAGTACGAGTATGAGTTCGAACCTGTCGGTATATCCCATGTGAGAGATGCGGAATATCTTGCCCTTGGCCTCACCCTGGCCTCCGGCAATGGTTATACCGTACTTCTCACGCAGTAATTTGACGACATTTTGCCCGTCCACGCCCTCCGGCGCCCGGATTACCGTGACGGCCTCCGAGGGAACTGCCGTATAGAGTCCCAGCCCCATGGCGGTTACGGCCTTACGCGCCGCCTCGGCCAGCAGGCGGTGATGGGCGAATAGTTTTTCCAGGCCATTCTCTTTTATTCCAGCCAGTACCTCTCTTAGACCTACGATCAGGGAAACCGCCGGGGTATAAGCGGTCTGGTCTTTTTTGAGGGATTTTCTTTCCTTAAGGAAATTGAAGTAATATTTGGGCAGATTCGATTTTTCGACCCGTTGCCAGGCCTTGGGGCTGACGCTGGCGAAGGCCAGACCCGGAGGTAAGCAAAATGCCTTCTGGGAACCGGCCACGACGATGTCCAAACCCCACTCATCGACCGGGATGTCAAAGACACCCAGGGCGGAGATGGCATCTACGACCAGTATGGTGTCAGGATAGGCCTTGACGACCTCGCCTACTTCCTTTATGGGGTGCTTTACACCGGTGGATGTCTCATGGGCCTGAATGAAGACGGCCTTGATGCTGCTGTCTGCTTCCAGGGCGGAACGGATAAGGGCCGGATCTACCGCCTCCCCCCACTTGACATCTATGTTTACAGCCGTAACGCCGTAGGCCTCACAGATTTCCGTCCAGCGCTCGCCGAATTTACCGCCCCGGACGACCAGGGCCTTGTCGCCTCTCGATAAGGTGTTGGTTACGGCCCCTTCCATGGCCCCGGTACCGGAAGAGGCAAGGATAAGGACATCGTTTTTTGTCTGTAAGAGATATTTGAGACCTTCTTCGACCTCACGCAGTATAGCGGCAAACTGCGGCGCCCGGTGATGAATAATGGGTTGGGCCATGGCGAGCAAGGTGCTCGGGGCTATGGACACCGGCCCGGGGGCGAATAGATATTTTTTTTGCATCAGTCTATAGTTCCTTTATTGATTGATTGTCTGGATTTTATTTGAACTTTCAATTATGTTTTGTCTAATGCCTTGAGGTCAATATAACTTCACGCGCGTTGACTTTGACGGAGTCCTATATCCGGCCTGTAATATCTTTTACAAAACATGAATATATGCTACTATTCCCGGACGTTGTCAAGAGTAAACCGGCCTTATAAAGACCGCATGAAGAGATTTTTTATCCGTCAAAGCATGATGATTTCGTAAGAAGTCAAGTTTACCGCAGAGATCGCTGAGAACGCTGAGATAACATATTAAACAGTTTAAGGTTTTCTCTCCGGGCTCTGCGTACTCAGCGGTGAAAAAGCTTTTTACGAAGCCGTCAAAGCATGGGAGATATATATGCCCCATCTCGCCTTTTATTTTGATTGCCTTCTTAATCCGCTTTTCTTTGTTGCGAAGGAAGATTTCGCCAACCTGGGGGCGGTAAAGAAATTAGGCGACACGATAACCGGAGCGGTCAATCAGCTTTTATCTCAGGACATACCTGAAGAAGCGAAGGCCAGGTTGCTGGATATAAAGGGGCTATTCCAGGACTATGAAGGAAAGTCCTTGCCGGAGAGGCGGGAAATGGTAGCAAAGGCCCTGAGGGAATTATCCGGCCTGGCCACAGAGGTCCTCTTAAGGAGATACCGGCAAGACAGAAGGATATTGGCACAAGATGTACAGTTTCTGAAAGGAGTGGGTAAAAGCCGGTCTGGCAGGCTGGCCCGGAAGGGCATCAAGACCCTGGAAGATATCCTTTTGTTTATACCGCGCGCCTATGACGATAGAAGGACGGTTACCCGGATCGCTGACCTTAAGGTGGGACAAAAGGCGGTAGTAGTAGGTGAGATTGTTTTATCCGGTACTGTTCGCTACCGGGTCAGCCGCAGGGCGGTGTTTGAGATGATCGTTCGGGACCGGACCGGCCAGATTTCCGCCAAGTGGTTTAACTTCTCCCGTGTATATATGGAGCGGGCCTATAAAAGAGGACTGAAGGTGATCCTTTCCGGCGAGGTGCACTCCTTCCGTCAACAAAGGGAATTTATCCATCCGGACATAGAAATCCTGGATAGCGAGGAGGGCAAGGATACCAGTTTTGGCCGGATCGTACCCGTTTATTCAGAGACAGAGGGGATATCGCAGAGGCAGATGCGCCGCATCTTAGATGGCGCTGTTACCGCGTATGCTTATGCCACGGAAAGTTTTATACCCGCGGATATATTGCGGCGAAGAAAGCTCGTCTCGCTCCCCCGGGCCCTTTCTACCCTCCATTTCCCGGGTGATGATACCGGCCTGAAGGCCCTTATAGAAGGCAAGAATACTTATCACCATAGCCTGATCTTTGACGAGTTTTTTTTCCTGGAACTGGGACTGGCCCTCCGCCGCAGGCGCACGGCCAGGCAAAAGGGAATTGCCTTCAAGGGTCAGCCCAGGCTTTTTCAGGATTTCATGTCCAGACTGCCTTTCCCTTTGACCCGGGCCCAGAAGCGCGTCCTGGCCGGGATCGAAAAAGATATGGGCAGGCCCTACCCCATGCACAGACTGGTGCAGGGAGATGTGGGCAGCGGCAAGACCGTGGTGGCCTTTGCTGCGGCCATGACGGCCATTGGTAACGGTTTTCAGGCGGCCATTATGGCCCCCACGGAAATCCTGGCCGGACAGCATTACGACAATTTCAGAAAGATGGCGGCAGGTCTGTCTGTGCCTGCGTATCTTCTTACCGGTAGTATGCCCGGGCCCGCCAGGAAGGAGATATATCATGAGGTGGCCAGGGGTAATCCCGGTCTGGTCATAGGGACGCACGCCCTGATCCAGGAGGGTTTTGGCTTTGGCCGGCTGGGGCTGGTAATTGTCGATGAGCAGCATCGCTTCGGTGTCTTGCAGCGGGCGGCCTTGAAGGAAAAAGGACCAAGCCCGGATGTCCTGGTCATGACCGCCACTCCTATACCGCGCACGCTTTCCATGACCCTTTATGGCGACCTGGATGTCTCTATAATAGACGAACTGCCCAGGGGACGGAAGCCCGTACAGACAAAGGTGTATGCAGAAGGGGCCCGGCCGCGGGTTTATGAAATGTTACGGCGTGAACTGGCCAGGGGCGGACAGGCATATATTATCTATCCCCTGGTTGAAGAGTCGGAGACCCTGGACCTGCTTAATGCCAAGGAGATGGCTGAACAGCTGCAAAAGGAGGTCTTTCCGGATTATGCAGTGGGCCTTCTGCATGGCCGTCTCAAAGGGGCGGACAAAGAGGCGGTCATGAGCCGGTTTAAGCGGGGAGAGGTGCAGGTGCTTGTCTCCACCACTGTGGTGGAAGTCGGTGTTGATGTGCCCAATGCCACGGTTATGGTGATTGAGCATGCCGAACGTTTTGGCCTCTCACAGCTTCATCAACTGCGAGGCCGGGTAGGACGGGGAGAGAGGGAATCAATGTGCTTCCTTATCGCCCGCCTGGCCCGCGACTCCGATGCCGGTCAGCGTCTCAGGGTGATGGAAGAGACCACGGACGGTTTTCGCATCGCTGAAGAGGACCTGAAGATCAGAGGCCCCGGAGAGTTCCTGGGGACGCGTCAGTCCGGGCTGCCTGAGCTGAGGACGGCCAATATTGTGCGGGATATAGCTATCCTGACGGCGGCCCGGGAAGAGGCTTTTCGCCTGATAGAAGAGGACCCGGATCTTAGCCTGCCCACGCATAGGGCGCTTAGGGAGATTGTGGAGGATCGCTGGGCCACGGGCCTGGCGTTGGCCGAGGTAGGGTAAGTGCATTATTTCTTTTGACAACGATTGGCGCAATAAGGTAAGAGTTTAAGTCTTCATTAAGGCACGGCGGGAAGGTTATCATGGCAAAACCCATTTACGTAGGAATTATTGGTTTAGGAACAGTAGGGAGCGGTGTGGCCAAGATTCTCCTTGAGAAAGGAGACTTATTGGCTAAACGGGTGGGGGCGCCTGTTGTCCTCAAGCGGATTGTGGATAAGTATCCGGACAGGGTCAAGCTTAAGGTAGCAAAAAAACTGCTTTCTACCAATCTTGAGGACATCTTTGGCGATGACGAAATCTCCATAGTGGTGGAACTTGTCGGTGGGTATGAACCGGCCCGTAGTTTTATCCTCAAGGCTATCGAGCGGGGTAAGCATGTGGTTACCGCCAACAAGGCCCTGCTTGCCGCTCATGGGAAGGAGATATTTACGGCGGCCGGGCGTAAGGGCGTGGATATTGGTTTTGAGGCCAGTGTAGGAGGAGGTATTCCGGTCATCCGGGCCCTGCGGGAAGGTCTGGTGGCAGACCATATCCAGTCTATATTGGGCATTATGAACGGCACTTCGAATTATATCCTGACCAAGATGACCGATGAAGGGAGTTCTTTCGGGGATGTATTGAAAGAGGCCCAGGCCAAAGGCTATGCCGAGGCGGATCCCGCCTATGATGTGGAGGGGATCGACGCGGCCCACAAACTGGCCATTATCAGTACATTAGCCTACGGCAGTTTTGTGCGCCTGGAAGATATTTATACAGAGGGTATAGCAAGCATTGAACCCGTGGATATTGCCTTTGCCAGGGAACTCGGTTATCGTGTTAAACTTCTCGCCATATCCCGCTGCGACGGTCAGTCGATTGAAGTCCGGGTCCATCCCACCATGATTCCAAGCGAGCATCTTCTGGCCAATGTAAATGGGGTCTATAACGCCTTTTACGTGCGTGGAGATGCGGTAGGGCAGGTGCTTTTGTACGGGTTGGGGGCCGGCATGATGCCTACCGGCAGCGCGGTGGTCGGCGACATTGTTGATCTGAGCCGTAATGTGCTGAAGGGCACGACCCAGCGTGTCCCGGCTCTTTCATGCGCGATTGATCAGATGCGGTCGCTTCCGATTAAGCCTATGGATGATCTGGTTTGCCGGTGCTATATGCGTTTTTCTGTTGTGGACAGCCCGGGTGTTTTATCCAAAATTGCCGGGGTCCTGGGACGCAACGGCATCAGTATAGAATCAGTCATCCAAAAGGGTCGCGATGTCCGCGGCTCGGTTCCGATAGTCATGATGACGCATGAGGCCCGGGAGAGCGACGTGCGCAAGGCCGTGGCCAAAATCGACCGCCTGGATGTGGTCACCGCAAAGACTATGTTTATCAGGATCGAAAATACCATCTAAAAAACAAATGCCAAAGTTCAAAGTTCAAATGAAGGTCAAAGCTCAAGGCTGAAGGCTGAAAGCCGAAATCTCGTTTTTGACATTTATTGATTCCTGTAATATTAATGTCCTATCTTCATGTATTATTGTCATTCCGGGCTTGACCCGGAATCCAGTCTTTTTTCTCTGGATTCCCGCTTTCGCGGGAATGACGATAAGCGGACATTTATTATGCAGCATTCAATAGTCGTTTGGATTTCATTTGAACTTTAGGCTTTGTCATTTGAACTTATCTCTGTGGTTATTCAGCGCCTGTAGAGACCTAAATCCTCTCAGGTGCTACGGGGTTATTATTTATGAAGTATGTAGTCTTAATCGGGGACGGCATGGGGGATTACCCTATGGAGGAGCTGGGAGGCAGGACGCCACTTCAGGCTGCTTCTACTCCGGCCATGGATTTTCTGGCCCGGGAGGGTGAACTGGGGTTAGTAGAGACCGTGCCTCCAGGTTTTGAGCCGGGTAGCGACGTGGCCAATCTCTCCATACTGGGATATGATCCTGCCTCCTGCTATACCGGTCGCGGCCCGCTTGAGGCCGGGAGTATGGGGATAACATTGTCCCCTGATGACGTGGCCTTCCGGTGCAATTTAGTCACCCTGGACTTTATGGCCGATGGCCAAGTAGTTATGGTTGATTATAGCGCCGGCCATATCTCTACCGAAGAGGCCCGGGCCATTGTTGCCGATATCAGGCGAGAGGTAAAGGTCAATGGCCTTACGCTCTATCCCGGAGTAAGCTACAGGCATCTCCTGGTCTGGGCGGAAGGCAAGGAAAAGCTGGCTACAGTCCCGCCCCATGATTATACCGGTAAAGATGTTACTGCCCATTGGGGAGTCTATGAACACGATCCGGATCTGATTAACTGGATCGCCCAGGTATTGATTATTTTAAGGGACCATCCGGTGAACGAGAGGCGCGTGAAAGAGGGGAAAAAACCGGCAAATGCGGTGTGGTTGTGGGGACAGGGGCGGATGCCCTATATGCCGAAATTTGCCGAACGGTTTGGCATCAAGGGCGCTATAATCTCGGCCGTTGATCTCTTGAAGGGCATAGGCGTCTATGCCGGACTTGAGCCTATTGCCGTTCCGGGCGCTACCGGTTATCTCGATACCAATTATCAGGGGAAAGCAGAGTACGCCCTGGCCGCTCTTAAAGAAAAGGATCTGGTGGTGGTTCACGTGGAGGCCCCGGATGAGGCCTCCCATGGCGGGAATCTTGAAGAAAAGATAAAGGCCATAGAGAATTTTGACCAAAAGGTAGTGCAGGTTGTGGTAGATGGCCTGGCTGAATTTGGCGAACACCGCGTCTTATTGGTGACCGACCATTACACACCTATTTCGATAAAGACACACGTGGGCGAGCCTGTGCCCTTTGTCATCTTCTCTTCGAACAGGCGGGGCCGGACGCGAGAGGCCGGGTTTAATGAGGTTTCCGCCAAGGAAACGGGCTTGTTTATCAGGGAAGGCTTTAAGCTTATGGAAAGATTCATTAGAATATGAATTGAGGGCTTGCCCGTCTTGACAGATATGGTTTTATGGTGTACTTTACAAAACGTCTGACGCGGGGTGGAGCAGTCCGGTAGCTCGTCGGGCTCATAACCCGAAGGTCGCAGGTTCAAATCCTGCCCCCGC
>JASEGX010000129.1 GCA_030017815.1 Thermodesulfobacteriota bacterium
TTGACAGGGTCGGCCTTTAATCTTGACTACAGTCACACCAAATGTTACCCTACGTCATCCATAAAAGCTAAGGTAACCGCCATGAAAAAATTTCTTATATCGATAAGTAGTCTATTTATAATCCTGAGTTTCTGCCCGTTGCTTTGGGCCGGAGAACCGACCAGGGTTGCTATTATCCCCTTTAATGTCTATGCGCCAGGTGATCTGTCCTACCTCCAGGACGGCATTTTTGATATGCTCGCCAGCCGTATTGCCTGGGAGGAAAAGGTCGTGGTGCTGGAAAAGCACGCGGTTAAAGATATATACCAGAAATATGCGGGAAATTTAAATGAAATATCGGCCAAAAAACTGGGCCAGGAGTTAAAGGTCGATTACGTCCTCTTTGGCAGCCTTACAGTACTCGGAAATTCAAGCAGCCTGGACGCCAAAATAGTAGCCACAAATCTTAACCAGCCGGCCATGTCCGTTTATACTCAGACAAAAAGTCTGGATGAGGTCATTCCTAAAGTAGATGAATTTGCCGGGGATATAAATGCCAAGATATTTGGCCGGACTCCGGTTATCACCCGTACCGCTGTTGCCCCGCCTAAGGAACAAACGACGGTTGCAGCCCATCCACAGCGGATTTTATTGTCCAGCCAGGAAGAGGAGCCGTCTTCTAATCTAAATCCGGATTTTATTCAACTTTCTGCCAAACAGAAGAAGGCCGGTTTTTGGAAGAGTCAGGAGTTTCCATCCGTTATGCGGGGGATGCAGGTAACCGACCTGGACGGCGATGGACAGAAAGAAATAGTTTTCATCACCCAGACAGATGTCTGGATATACCGGCAAAAAGGCGAAAAGCTGGAAAAGGTAAAACATATCAAGGGCAAATCCACCTATGATCAACTTTCCGTGGACGTAGGGGATATAAACGGTAACGGGACCCCTGAAATTTACGTGTCCAACCTGAGTTCCGGCAACGTGGATTCATTCGTTCTGGAATGGAACGGCTCAGATTTTGTGCGCATCGCCGAACATCTCCGCTGGTATCTCAGGGTAACTAAGCTGGCAGGGGGCAACCTGAGCATAGTCGGCCAGCAAAAGGATATTAATAGTCCCTTTACGTTGGCCGTTTGCGAGCTGCTGTGGGTAAACAAAAAGTTAGCGGCCGGAGAACAATTGCGCCTACCTGTGGGCGCTAACGTATTCAATTTCACGATAGCGGATATTGACGGGGATAAGACCGCAGAAATTATCATGATTGATGAACACAATAAACTCAAGGTCTATTCTGCCTCTGGTGAACTGCGCTGGAAAAGTGACGAACCCTATGGAGAAACTATTAACTTTATTACGGCCAACCCCAACCGCACACGGTCTGACACTGAAGAAAGGATATATCTGCCCTCACGGATCATTGTAGCCGATCTGAACAAAGATGGTATTGCCGACCTTATAGTAAACAGAAACCTTTCTACGGCATCCCGATTGTTGCGGAACTTCAAGGAATATACCAGCAGCGAGATATATTTGCTCAACTGGGACGGGCTGGGCCTGGCGGAAAGCTGGAAGACACGCAAGATATCCGGCGGAGTCTGTGATTATCAGTTAGTGGATACCGATGGAAAAGACCACTACGAACTCTTTGTCGGTATCATAATGAGAACCGGTATCGCGCCCCTGGTTTCCGGCAAAAGTACGATAATCAGCTACAGGCTCAACGTCAGTCAGGACGAATAGCGTTTTATCAAAAGATTAACCACAGAGCACATAACTTTCAGCGGGTAGTGTATAGCTCCAAACGTAAGGCGTCTTTCGTCTCTCGTCCCCTCCTCTTACGTCTCCCCTCTCACCTTCCTTGACTGCCGACCGCTGTAATCTGTTTTTTTTGTTGACATTTTTTTGAAGTTAACCGTTAACTTACCGATGTATTCTTAGGGACATCTAGCGAAGATCTGTTCCGTATAACCAGATACAAGGATATATTAAATCATGGAAGCCCTTGTCGGTAAAAATGCCCTGCATTTTTTGCGCGAAATCATGTTAAGGAAGACTCAACTCAGCCTGTTTGTTCCTGGCGCTGATTACACTCGTCTAACTATCATCCTTAAGCTCCCTGTAATCGGTGACCAGCGATATGTGGTGATGGACTGGATAGAAGATTTTGCGGATCTTATTCTTTCTAATCCAGATCCCAAGCTTATCTTTGAATGTATTGACAGCCAAAAAATCCCGTATCGTTTTTTAACCAGGCTCTACAAGGCAGAGGACAGGGGACTATGGGTCTATTTCCCCAAAGAAATTGTTCGTATCCAAAGACGGCGCCACTTCCGTATTGATGTGCCCTCAGGCGGTCAATTGAGTATGTCTCTGGGGGGAGAAACCTCAACCTTTGCCATAAAAGACATCAGTGTAAGCGGATTAGCCATCCTCATACCCCGAAACAAGGGTAAGGGAAAATTTCTAAAGCTCGGTGATGAGCTAAAAGAAATCAAAATCCGCCTACTCTTGGAAGGACAGGTTTACGGGATTGGCATGAATTCAGCCATAGTAAGAAGGTTGCAAGATAATATGGAGACCAACGTGATCCTGTGCGGATTAGAATTTACAGATATAGATAATAAGACAGAAAATATAGTGAACGACTATATCCGCAGACTCGAGCGTTATATGCTCCGCAAGTTACGCGGAATAGAAGACTAAGTTGCTATTGTTTTTTTGATTTTTTTGTTTATTTTTTATATAATCAAATTTTTCTCAGGATGGCCACCAAGCCTTTCCCATGGGCCCGCAATTTTCCAGGAGGTAATATAAGGAATAATGAAATCAAAGCCGTTTCTTGGTTATGCCCCGCTGTCTCCAGAGGCTAAGCTTCGTAAACATAAATTTTTGGCTGAAGCGATACGTCCCGTGGAGATATCACCAGGTATGACCGTGGGTAACCTGCTGGGACAAATGAGCGGGATGTCCATACAGGCACGAAATCTGGGTAACTGCGCGAGAGTTCTGTCCAGGATGTTTGAAGATCCTGACCGGCCTACAATTTTACTGGGGCTGGCCGGTCCCTTGATCGCTGCCGGATTAAGGAATGTCATACGTGACTTAATCGTAGGAGGTTATATAGACGTAGTGGTGTCAACAGGGGCCATCCTCTATCAGGACATATACCAGGCCAGAGGATATAAGCATTATAAAGGGACTCCGGCGGCAGATGACCGGATACTCAGAGACCTTTATATAGACCGCATCTATGATACCTATGTAGATGAGGAGGCTTTCTGGAAAACTGATATATGGTGTGGCAAAATCGCTGATGAATTGCCACCCGGCAATTATTCCAGCCGACAATATTTAGATTTTCTTGGCGCTCATCTGGATGACGAACGCTCTATCGTTTACCAATGTCATCGCTTAGGCATCCCCATTTTTGCCCCGGCTATAAATGATTCTTCCATAGGTATCGGTCTTACTGAACACCGGCACAGATGTAATCTGGAGTCAAGACCGGGCATTGCCATTGATTCTATTCAGGACAATTATGAGCTTACGCAAATTGTGGCCAAGTCAAAGAAGACGGCGGCCATCTATGTGGCCGGTGGCGTACCGAAAAACTACATTAACGACTCCATAGTTATGAGTTACATATTCGGCCTGGAACGAGGACACGCCTATGCCATACAGGTTACCACAGCGGTCTCCCTGGATGGTGGTCTTTCTGGTTCAACCCTGGGTGAAGCCCAGTCCTGGGGGAAGATAAAGAAAGACGCAGCCTTTGCCATGGCTTGGGTAGAACCCAGTGTCTCCTTATCACTCCTGGCCGCTTATGCACTGGAAAAACATCCTGCGCCGGCCAGGCCAAGGCTGGTCTTTAGTTGGGAAGGGGACATCCTCAAAGAATTAAATCCGGAAAAGGTTGCCCGGAAGGCAAGGCAAAAAAAACTCTGAATGGATTCATCCCCGCATCCGGGGGATGTCCTTTTTTATTTTAGCGGTAAAGTTGTCTCCCCGAAGAGAGTAAACTGGGCCCACCTGATGCCGAACTTCATCAGTTCCAGTTCATCTGAACGAAGCCGGGTAACATACTCGACCGAAAGGTCAAATTCTTCCAGGAACCCCGGCGTAAAGGCCATGTCTTTGAATTTATCCAGGTTGTAGCAGGACAGGGCAAAATTTCGCATCTGCTCATCGGTTAGATTTTTAATCCCGGCACGATCCCTGCTCACAATAAGTTCCATAAAGAGATCATTCATCTCGTTATAAATTTTTATCTCCTGATCATCCAGCCACTCTTCTACAGACCATTCATCCGGCTCTTCAAACCCAAGGCAATGGTCTTCCCGAAAGATAAAATAGGTCTCCTTTTTCCTGTTGGTATCTCTGTTTTTTTCTACCAGTCGTCCGAGCGGATAAGTACGGCAGGAGGCCGGCCGGTCCGCATAGACCGTGCACCCGTCCGGAGTAACAAAAGGGCAGGTCCACTCCTGGTCCTTGTTCATACGAAGAGTCATCACCGGAAATCCCGATACAATACCGATATTGGTAGAGGCATATTTCCGCAGAAAATCGCCGGATGAAATGCCCAGCCTGTTTTTCAGGCGCAGTATATCATAAGGCGAGAGGAACAGATTAAGATCCCGGCAACAATGGGTAAAACATCGTAATCCCTTGCGGCAGGCAAAACGAAACTTCTCGCCCGGCATGAGCGGCCGGGGCTCTTCTAACTCGCCTGCTTCTCCATTTATAACTTTGTTCGGTTCCGTCATGTGTCTTATTTCCTTTTGCGTTAAATTTTGCCGGACTGCACAAGCTGGGCAAAATATTCGAAAGACCGGTGAGGCTCTTGCAAAACTGTTTGTCATCCCCGAATGTTTCTATCGGGGATATGGTTTTTCAAGCAGTTAGAACCAGATTCCCGCTCAGAATCGCTGCGGGAATGACAGAATTGGGACTTTTGCAAGAGCCTCCGTTTATACGTAATTTCTGCTTAGCCTTTTTATCTCGTTACGCTTTGTAAGTATTTCAAGGGCTATCTCAAAATTCCTCTTGCGCAGGAGATGAATTTCTTCAGTATGAATCTCAAGGTGTTTAAGCTCCCTTTCCGTGAGTTCCAGTATCTTTCGATCATTGGCCTTTTTTTCTGCTTCTAACTCCTGAATCTTTTTTTCCAAATGGGCCCTCTGCATTTCAACTTCTTTGGTCACCGTCTCTTCCATCTTTCCCGTCTCTTAAGTGGTTTTTAAATTTTCCGGTGAGATCACGCTGCTTTTTAGCCTGTTTAAGCGTTTAAGACAAGATTTTTGTGCGCTTAAATTAAAACTTAACAGAATTAAAGAATATGGGTAAAATGTTCGATTGAAAATATATGACGAACTCGTAAAAAGTGCCTGGGGGAACCAATCAAAGTATGGAACTCCGTTTTCATGAGCCGAACCTCGAAATTGATGACCAGATAGAGTCCTTAATGGACTTAGCAGGCATTGATGCCAATCGCGATATTATACGCGAATTAATTATTGCCAGCCTGAAGGGTGGTCAGGACACCAAGGATCGCGGTGACCTAAAGATGATGAATAACACCCTCAAGGAGATGCGTTATACCGCAAAGGTCTTTGGGCCTTATCGAAATCGGCTCAAAGTAACGGTATTTGGTTCAGCCAGAACTCTTCCCGGTACACCGCTTTATGATATGGCCCTGCGCTTTGCCCGCGGGTTGATCGAGAATGGCTTTATGGTGATTACCGGCGGCGGTCCTGGTATCATGGAAGCAGCAAACAAGGGAGCCGGCCATGAGAATTCCTTTGGTGTTACTATCAAACTCCCTTTTGAACAGGTGACTAATGAGATAATAGCCTCTAACCCGCGCATGATCCAGTACAAATACTTTTTTAACCGCAAGGTGGCCTTTATTAAGGAGACCCATGCTGTGGCGTTGTTCCCTGGCGGGTTTGGAACCATGGACGAGGTTATGGAGGCCATGACCCTCGTTCAAACCGGAAAACAGAACCCCATCCCTATCGTGTTTCTCGAAACCAGGGAAAATGGATATTGGGAAAAATGGATGGAATTTTTGCAAGACTGTCTGGTTAAGGGCGGATATATCTCGCCGGAAGACGTAAGTCTACTCACCATCCTCAACGATGAAAAAGAGGCAGTAAAAGCGATTACGTCCTTTTATCGTCGTTATCACTCCATGCGCTACGTAGGAGATATGGCAGTCTTACGCCTTAAGACCCGCCTGGGGAAATATGCTATACAGGCATTAAACGAGGAATTCTCGGAGGATCTCCTGCCCGGTGGAAAATTTGAGGCCCGTGAGGCCTTACCGGAGGAACAAGACGAACCCGAATTGTTAAAACTACCGCGTTTAACGTTCCCCTTCAATAAGGAATCTTTCGCCGGCCTTAAGGCTATAATCGAGCGGGTGAATAGTTTCTGACATGCACCGGGTTATTCTGTTTCTTTAAATTTTACTACCTTAATTATATCCCTATAAAATTCCTTTTCTTCCTTAGACACCTCAGTCTTAAATAGTTTCTGCCTGACCAGTATAGGAATTTGCTGATTCAAGGCCAGGGCCAGGGCATCACTGGGCCTGGAATCAACCCCAACCTCGTTCCCGTCTTTTTCATAGAAGACATTGGCAATATAAGCATTATCTTGCTGCTCATATATCTCCACACGCAAAAATCTAATGCCCAGATTTTTCAATATCCCTAAATAAAGATCGTGCGTTAGAGGCCGGGGGGGCCTGTAAGTGCCTTTTTCCTTGGCAATGGCAGCGAATTCAGCCGGACCGATGAGCATCGTAAAATAATATTTACTGTCTGCCTTCTCTTTTAAAATAATCTGATATCCGTCTTGCTGCTCTACCAGCTGGACATCATGCACGGCTATCATATCTTCCATCCCTTCCAAATCGATTCCTCC
>JASEGX010000130.1:0-5982 GCA_030017815.1 Thermodesulfobacteriota bacterium
TATACACAACGTCATTAATCGCCGACGAAAAAGTCATTCCCGCGAAAGCGGGAATCTAAAGACGGACTAGATTCCGGAACCTGCCCCGTACTTGATACGGGGTCAAGTCCGGAATGACAGGCTGTTTAGCATTTATTATATATAATAAAAAAGGCGGGCTTCACCCGCCCTTTTTTATTAAAACAGGATAAATCGAGCCACCTGGAAATAGGTGAATACCCCCAGCACATCGACCATAGTTGTAATAAAAGGGGCGGACATGATGGCCGGGTCAAGCTTTAAACGCGAGAAGACAAAAGGCAGCATACCTCCCGCAAGACTGGCCATGGTCGAGATGACCACGAGACTCAACCCAACGGTGAAAGAAACAAGCCAATTACCTTGCAACCAGTGGGCCCAGATTGTGACTATTGTTCCTAACATAACGCCCAATAAACAGCCGATGCCCACTTCCCGCGACAGCAGGCCCCAATAATTCCTTGCCGATACCTCCCTTAGCGCCAGCCCCCTGACCATGACCGTGGAAGACTGCGCTCCTATATTGCCTCCGCTCCCTATTAAAAGCGGTATAAAAGCCGCCAGCGCGACGACAGACCTTAACGTATCCGCTTGACCCATGATAATATTGCCGGTAAGTGTGTTGGTTATGAGTAGTATTAGAAGCCAGCCTACCCGCCGGCCTACAACAGAAAGAACCCGGGCCTTAAAATATCCCGTATCCGGGACTTCCACACCACCCATACGGTAAATATCTTCGGTAACCTCTTCTTCCATAACGTCCATGACGTCATCGACCGTTATTATCCCCACCAGCCTATCTTCTTTATCCACTACCGGCACAGCCAGGAGGTCGTACTTTTGCAGGTCACGCGCCACTTTCTCCTGGTCGTCCTCTGTCCTTACTGATATGGCGTCGGAGTCCATAATATCGCCGATGATGGCTGTAGGCGGCTTAATAACCAGGAGCTTGAGAGAAACAATACCCACCAGCCGTCTTTTTTCGTCAACCACATAACAGTAATAGACGGTCTCCTTTTCCAAACCTACGCGTCTGATCTTATCCAGGGCCTCAGCTACGGTCATCTCCCTCTTTAGAGCGACGTATTCGGGCGTCATAATACGCCCGGCGGTGTTCTCCGGATAGCCAAGCAATGTACTGGTATTTTTACGCTCCTGCGGCGGCAGTAACTGTACCAACCGTTTGGCCACTACAGCCGGCACCTCGTCTAAAAGCCTGGCCAGGTCGTCCGGCGACATCTCTTCAAGAATATCCTTGACCTTACTGTCTTGAAAATTTTCTAAAAGGTGCTGCTGGTCCGGAGAGCTGAGATGTTCAAAGACATCAACGGCCAGCTCTTTGTCCAACAACCTGAAGAGAAGCACCTGTTCTTTCGGTGGCTGGTGGGTGATCAGCTCGGCAATATCCTGGGCATTGCTGGCTGAGAGTATCTGTTTAATGGCCTCAAACCGCCGTTCAGCCAATAATGGCTCTACTTCTTCCCGTAGATCTTTATAGAGATCTTCCATGGCCAGCCTCCACTATTATTTTATCCGGGCATCCTGTCCGGCAAAACCGACTACAAATCAAAGTCGAAGGTTTTACCCCAAAACATCTTAATGTCAAACATATTTTGCAGCTATTTTTGTAGCTATTCTGTGCACGTAGGACAGGCATTCGTCCTCCGTCCCCGGCCGACCTAGCGGCGGCCGATCCGCCTCAGGCGGGCCAAAGGACTGGCGTCTCGCCTGTCAGGAAATTTAACGGGTCTGGGGCAGCCAGGACGGCTGTCCTATGAAGGCTTACTAAATGCAATGCGGTTCACTTAAGGATAATCGGCCACGAATTTTGTCATTCCCGCAACGATTCTGAGCGGGAATCTGGTTTAAACTGCCTGAAAAACCATATCCCCGATAGAGGCATTCGGGGATGACTTTATCTTAAGTGAACCGTATCGTTGTTAAATGACAAAAAAGTACGGCATGGTTTCCGCCATTTGTCATTCATTTGAACTTTGACGCCTTCGTAAAAAGTCCGGAGGACTAAAGGGTTAAAGCTGGGCAGGGTTTGACCGGCAGGTAAATATAACATGTTGTCTCCTGATCCTCCTCGGGCGGCGGGCGTTTGAAATAAATCTTACCCCCGGAATACTCAACCAGGCGATAGACCACGGCCAAACCAAGTTCATCCGCACCACCTTCTATCATAGGAAACGGACTGAACGCACTATCTGTATGATCAGGAAACGCTCCTGTTCCGCCATACTTCACCAAGAGGCAAAGGAAGCTCCCGCCTCCAACCGCAACGTCCTCACCTATCTGTGTAACCAATCGTCCGTCTATCCTGATCTCTCCGCCTTCCGGTCCGGTCTCCAGTATTTTAATAAGCAGGTTTTCTATAATCTTGGAAAGGTGCTCAGGGGCTATCTTTATATAGACAGGCGATTTTAAATCAATCACTACCCGCGTACCAATCCGGCCGGACCGGTCATGAAGATTAGCGACTACCTCCTGCACTATCTGCCCGGCCTCAATCTTCCTGGCCTCGCTGTCTTCAGGTCTGGCATAGAGCAAAAAATCAGATAATAGTCTGTCCAGTCTTTCTGCATCCCGTAAGATAATATTCATGAATTTTCCCCGGTTACCGGATCTATCCTGGGCCAACATCTGGGCACAGCCGCTTAGGGAGGCCAGGGGATTTCTTATCTCATGGGCCATAGCCGCAGTCAATTTCCCGATGGAAGCCAGGACCTGCTGGCGCTGAATCTGCGCCTCCATAGCCTTAACTTCGGTCATGTCCTGAAATAATATGAGCTGTCCTATATTCTCATGATCCGCACTCTTCAGGGGTGATATTAAAAAAGAAAGCCACAGATCTCTGCCCTCTCTATTTTTATACTGAAAACTGGAAAGGTTATTGTTTCCAGAGGCATTATCCCCTTCAGAAGACAGGTTAAGATGTGGAAAAACCGTGGCTAAGGGCTGACCTATAACCTCATTGTGGGAAAAGGCGGTAATGTCCTCCGCTGCACGGTTAAATGAAGTTATGCGGCCATGCGTATCTAAAGTAAAAAGGCCGGTATTTATCGATTGTACAATATTCCGGTTGAATGCCTCTAATTCCCATATATTCCTCTGCCTTCTATCCAGTTCAATGGCATCTTTCCTGGCCTGTTCAGACCAATAGCTGCTTAAAAAAGCCATAAAATAGAAGGCTACTATGTGAACACTAGCCTGATAAATTACGTGGCCGGCTGAAATACCGGCCAGGTCTATGGGGTCAAAGTTGAGGGGTACTATGTAACCAAGGTATTGAAAATTGAGAAGGGCCGCGTAGAGTATGCTGCTCAACGAAGCTGCTACTACCCCCCCTCGCCTGTAAAGCAACCGGCTGGCCACCATGATTACCAGGAGGTATAGAAAGGTGAAGGGACTGCTTATCCCGCCGGTCACATAAATTAAGGCCGTAACCAGGAGTGGATCCAGGATCATCTGCACAAAAATGACCCGGCCGGGATCTCTGATCACCTTGAGCAGAATACTATAGACAACGGTCAGAAGATATACAGAGGATATAAATACGTATAAAGGGGAAAGGGTGCCAAATACACCGGCCGGGCGTGACTGATACTGGATGAGGACAGTAATGACCAGAAGGAGAGTGGCTACCACCACCCTCAAAGACATCAACCATAGCGCCCTGCTGAGATGTGAGTCACTCAATTAATTACCTACCGCCGCCGCCATCTTAAAGATAGGTAAGTACATGGCAATGACTAAGCCGCCGATAGTCCCCCCGAGAAAGACCATCATAAAAGGTTCGATCATAGACGTTAAGGCATCTACAGCCGCATCTACCTCGTCATCATAAAAATCAGCGATTTTCCCCAGCATGGCATCCAGGGCGCCCGTCGTCTCACCCACGGTGATCATTTGAACTACCATATTAGGGAACACCCCGGTCTCCATGAGCGGTTCGGCTATCGGACGACCTTCGCTTATGTTTACCCTGACCTTTAATATGGCCTCTTCAATGACCTTATTTCCAGCCGTGCCGGCTACTATGTTTAAGGACTCCAGTATCGGGACACCGCTACTTATCAGGGTTCCCAGGGTCCGGGTAAATTTAGCTACGGCTACCTTCCGGACCAGTGGCCCAAACACCGGGAGCCTGAGGACAAGGCTGTCCACCCATTTCCTACCCTTATCCGTGGCGTAAAATCTCCGAAAGGCAAATACAAACGCAATCAGCCCGGCAATCATAAAAATGATATTTTTCTTAAAGAAATCGCTCAGGTTAATAACAATTTGAGTAGGAGCCGGTAATGCCTGGCCAAAATCGGCAAACATTTTCTGGAACACCGGGATAACAAAGATGAGGATGATGGCCACGACTAAAACAGCAATACAAAGGACTACCAGGGGATAGGTCAGCGCGCTTTTGACCTTTTTCTTCAATTTCATAACCTTTTCCATGTACATAGCCAAACGATTGAGGATAACATCCAGTATGCCGCCCAATTCCCCTGCGGCTACCATCTTGGAAAAGAGGCTGTCAAAAATCTTATCATGCCTTGCCAGAGAATCGGCAAATGTTGAGCCGGTCTCTACATTCGTCTTTATATCCGTAAGCACATCCTTAAAAGTCTTATTGATCTGCTGCTTGGCCAGGATATCCAGGCCCTGAATAAGAGGCAGCCCCGCATCTATCATAGTAGAAAGTTGTCGTGTAAAAACGACCAGATCTTTCTGTGTCACCTTGGGCTTTAAAAATTTGACATTCCCCAGGAGATCCTTTGGTTTTTTCTTTATCTTCGTAGGTGTCAGCTGCAACCTCCTCAACTGAACCCGCACCGTGGTCTCCTCCGGCGCTTCCAGCTCACCGCTCCTCTTTTCCCCTTTGCCTGTCTTTGCTTCCCAGATATAAACAGCCATCTTTATCCCTCCTTAAGTCCTCTAAAACCCCGTACCTATCAATCTGCTACCGTTGTTCGGGCCACCTCTTCTATCGTGGTAACTCCTTCGAGTATCTTGGTTAACCCGCTCTGACGGAGCGTTTTCGTGCCCAAACGTATAGTCTCTTTCTTAATCTCCATGGCCGAGGCCCCTACCAGAACCATTTCTTTCAATTCTTCATACATAGGCATAACCTCATAGAGGGCAATCCGTCCCCGATAACCACTCTGATTGCAATTAAGGCAGCCCTTGCCCTTGTAGCAGATAATCTCTCCGTCAGGCTCCTGTTGTAACCCCATATCTCGTAAGACCTCGGTAGGAATAGAGACTTCCTCCTTACAATCCGGACAAATCTTTCGTACTAAACGCTGAGCCAGGATAAGATTGACAGAAGATGACACCAGAAAAGGCTCTACGCCCATATTGAGCAGGCGATTAATCGTAGAAGGAGCATCATTGGTATGAAGTGTGGAAAGGACCAGATGCCCGGTCAGGGCAGCCTTGACTCCAATCTCTGCCGTCTCAAAGTCTCTAATCTCACCAACCATAATTATGTCTGGATCCTGCCTCAAGAATGACCGTAAAGCAGCCGCGAAGGTCAAACCTATTTCATCATGAATCTGAACCTGGTTTATGCCCATGAGGTTGAATTCCACAGGATCTTCCACAGTCGAAATATTCTCGGTCACCTTATTTAATTCGGCCAGTGCCGAATAAAGGGTGGTGGTCTTCCCGCTACCGGTCGGTCCGGTAACCAGGACCATCCCATAGGGCTTGTGAATGGCCTCCATAAAATCAGTCAGGGCCTTTTCCTCAAAACCCAGCCTGGTCATATCCAGTTGGAGATTAGACTTGTCGAGGAGCCGTAAAACTACTTTTTCACCGAATAGGGTGGGCAGCACCGATACCCGGAAATCCATCTCCTTACCCTTCCCTACGATCAGCTTTATACGCCCGTCCTGAGGCAGCCTTCTCTCCGCAATATCCAGTTTGGACATAATCTTAAGTCGCGAGATTATCGCATTCTTC
>JASEGX010000130.1:5992-6884 GCA_030017815.1 Thermodesulfobacteriota bacterium
GGTTCATTATCTCATATAAGACGCCATCGATTCTGAACCTGACCCGAAAGACCTTTTCATACGGTTCTACATGGATATCGCTGGCCTGCTTTTTAATAGCGTCAGCCAGAATAAAGTTAACCAGCTTAACAACCGGCGCCTCCGTGGCCGCTGTAGCCAGGACTGAGGCATCTAGCTCTTCCTCATCACCGGCATAGTCCATCCCTGCGTCTTTAAATCCCTCCATCACATCGCTCAGGGAAGCAGACATGTCGTAAAAACGATCAATGGCCTTTTTGATCGCCAGGTCAGTGGCTAACTGAACCACCACGTTTGTACCGGTAAAAAACTTTATGTCATCTATGGCCGAAATGTTGGAGGGATCCGCTATGGCCACGGTCAAAACCGAGCCGGCTTTCTTTAGCGGGATAACATGATATTTCTGGACAATACGGGGAGGGATAAGCCTGATAATCTCCTCGGGGATATCCATAGCGGAAGGATCCACCACGGAAACCCCAAATTGTCTGCTCAAAAAACTGAGCAGGACATTTTCAGCAACAATGCCCATTTTAACAAGATGATAACCAAGGGTTCCCCCATGGAGCCTTTGCTCGTTCAAGGCCCTTTTCAGTTGTTCCACGGTTATCAGCTTTTCTCTAACTAATAATTCGCCGAGACGGGTTGACATACGTATCCACCTAATTTATATCCTGATCGGCATCTCCGGGCAAACCCTTGAACACGCCCGGGCGCATCTACGACCGGATTATGTTGCCTAGTCATATTGGTTTGATAAAACACGCCTTTTAGCCGATAATATATTAACTATTAGCTATCAGCTATCCGCAAAATCAGCTCAAAGCCGAAGGCTGAAGGCTAAAAGCACAAAACCGGGAACGATTGTTTCCGG
>JASEGX010000131.1 GCA_030017815.1 Thermodesulfobacteriota bacterium
TTATTTTTGTTCCCTTAATCTTCCATTAAACCTGGATAATATATCATTTACTATGCGCTGGTGGATAGCATTTACTTCTTCATCCTCCAGTGTCTTCTCTGAAGAACGGTAAATCACCCGCAAGGCCAGGCTCTTATATCCTCGCTCAATCTGCCTGCCCTGATAGACATCAAATATAAAAACATTTTCCATTAGATCTCCACCCAGCTCATTAATCACGCGTAAAATCTGGCCGGCAGGAACGTCTTCGGAAACGATAATAGCCATATCCCGCATCACGGCAGGATAGCGGGGAAGCGGCTTAAAGACCTTTGGGCCCTTATAGGCTTCGAGTAAATCGTCAAATGATAACTCAAACATAAATACCTTTTCTTTTACGTCAAATCCTTCACAGACAGAGGGATCCATCTCACCCACGAAACCCAGCGTCTTTGGGCCAAGCACGATACGGGCAGACTCCTCTTTCCTGAGATAAGGGGCAGATTCCACCGCCTGGTCCAGGCTATAACCGGAGATGCCCAGGGCTTGGAAAACGGCCTCCATCCCGCCTTTGATGTCAAAAAAATCGACTTCATCCCCGGTAAAATGCACTCCCTCCGGATAGCGCAGGCCGGTACACATACCGGTTAAATAGGTCTTTTCTACCGGCTGTCGGCTCTCCCCTTGGTCAATAAAAATCTTACCCACCTCAAAGAGACGCAGATTGTTATTCCACTTATTAAGGTTGCTGCATACGGTGGAAAGGAGATTTGGGATAAGAGATGTCCTTAATACCGACTGTTCTTCGGTCAACGGATTTAAAAGGTGCACGTGCCTATTTCGCTCGTCTGTCCCGGAAATCTTCAAGAGCTTAGTCGCTCGCTGATCCATAAAGCTATAGTTAATCACCTCGTAAAATCCAAGACCGCTGAGGACTGAACGGCAGATCTTGGTCACGGCCTGACTCTTTATCCGGGGCGAGGTCGTCAAAGAAACAACAGGGAGTTTTACCGGTATTTTTTCGTAACCATCAAGGCGTGCTACTTCCTCTATGAAATCGACTTCCCGGCTGAGGTCACCGCGGAAAGACGGGGATGTCGCCAGAAGGGCGTCTTTCTCTGCTTCGCGTACTTTGATGCCGATACTCTCCAGTAACCGGCGTATCTCGCCTTTTTTCAGATCGCTCCCCAAAAGGCGGTTAACCTGACCTACACGTATGGGGATAGGTTTTCTTCGCTCCGGCCCGGAATAGACATCGATACGCCCTTTTAGAATTTTCCCCCCGCCCGCCTTTGCCATGAGAGAGACAGCGCGATCCAGGGCTGCCCCCACTCCCTCCATGTCTATTCCCCGTTCAAAGCGGTATGAAGATTCGGTGCTCAAATTTAGCCGGCGGCTGGTGCGGCGGACAGAAATAGGATCAAAATAGGCGCTCTCAATAAAAACTGACCGGGTTTCCAGGGTTATTTCAGAATTTATACCCCCCATAATCCCGGCCAGGGCGACGTTTTTCTCCCCATCCGCAATCATTAGCATATTTTCGGAAAGAGTCCTTACCACCCCATCCAGGGTGGTGAAGGTCTCATTATTTCGGGCTTGATCGACTATAATACGTTTTCCGGCCAGGCGCTCCAGATCAAAGGCATGTAGGGGCTGGCCATATTCCATGAGCACGTAATTGGTAACATCGACTATGTTGTTGACCGGGCGGATACCTACCGCCAGGAGGCGCTTACGGAGCCAGAGAGGCGACCCGACGACCGTCACATCCTTTATGATCCGGCCGGCATAGCGGGGGCATAGATCAACGGCCCTGACCTCCACTGATATTACTTCGTGGATGTCTTCCTCTCTTTCTGAAATCTTAATTTTGGGATAACGAATTTTCTTATGTAAGATGGCCGCCGCCTCACGCGCAATTCCCAAAACGCTCAGGCAATCAGCGCGGTTAGGGGTCAGCCCTATTTCCAGCACATAGTCTTCCAGCTCCAGGGCCCGGGCCAGGGGAAGTCCGGATTCCATGTCAGCGGGTAAGATATAGACGCCGCTCTTATCCTCACCCATACCAAGTTCGGCTGCCGAGCAAAGCATGCCCTCAGAATACTCGCCTTTTATACTGGTCCTGGAAATTCTTAATGGACCGGGCAGGACGGCCCCCTCTAAAGCCAGCGGGACCTTATTTCCAATGCAGATATTTTTCGCCCCGCAGACCACGCGGTATGTATTTTTGCCGGACACAACCCGGCACAGAGAAAGGTTTTCAGCATGGGGATGCGGGAGAATATCTGTAATGTGGCCGACCACTACCTGACCCAGGCCTGCATCATAGTGCGTCAGGTTTTCCACCTCCAACCCGACCATGGTCAGGCGTTCGGCCAGGTCTTCCACGGGGATATCAATGTCCACAAATTCTTTAAGCCAGTTCAGCGTAACCCGCATAGTATTACAGCCTGATTTGAAGTCTAAAATTGTTTGAGAAAACGGAGATTATTCTCGTAGAAAAGACGGATATCGTCAATGCCGTACTTCAGCATGGCTATGCGCTCTATGCCCATGCCAAAGGCCAGGCCGGTAACTTCCTCAGGGTCGTAACCGACCATCCGAAAAACTTCGGGGTCAACCATGCCGGCGCCCATAACCTCTAACCAGCCGGTTTGAGAACAAACCCGGCAACCTGAACCACGACAGATCACACAAAGGATATCTATCTCCGCACTGGGTTCGGTAAAAGGGAAAAAGCTGGGACGGAAGCGGAGGGAGGTCTGTTCATCAAAAATCTGATGGATAAATATGGTCAATATCCCCTTAAGATCGGCAAATGAGACACCTTTATCGACCATAAACCCTTCCACCTGATGGAACATAGGTGTATGGGTGATATCCGAGTCACAGCGATAAACCTTGCCCGGCGCAATAATCCGCACCGGCGGCCGCTGCCTTTCCATGGTACGCACCTGTATCGGAGAGGTATGGGTGCGCAGAAGGACGTTTTCAGAGATATAAAAAGTATCCTGCATGTCCCGCGCCGGGTGATCGCGCGGGATGTTCAAGGCCTCAAAATTATAATAATCAAGCTCCACATCCGGCCCTTCGGCCATAGCAAAACCCAGTCTCTCAAATATATCGCATACCTCGCTGGTGATCTGGGTTATAGGATGGAGCTTGCCCGGGGGTATAAACCAGCCGGGTAACGTAATGTCTGTCTTTGGACCTGCCTGCCCATCAGAGGAAACCCTTGCCTGCCAAGTATTAAGGACGGCCTCGATCTCCTTTTTGACGGCATTGGCCAACTGCCCGATACGCGGCCTGAGTTCTGCCGGCAGGCCGCCCATCTGTTTTAACAGCTCGGGCAGTATCCCTTTACGGCCCAGGTACTTAATTCGAAGCGCTTCCCACTCCTCCTGGCTTTTGACCTCCGGGATGGCCTTAAGCACCTCGTCTCTTATTTTTTGCAGCCTTTCTTCCATCAGATAAGGATCAATCTCAGATTTGAAATTTGAAATCTGAGATTGATTATTGCGCCGTCCTGGCAATTTTTGCAAAGCAGGCCGGATCGCTTATAGCCAGATCAGAAAGGATTTTACGATCCAATTCTATCCCCGTCTTCTTTAATCCACCCATCAGCCTGCTGTAAGAGAGGCCGTTTAGCCTGGCCGCCGCATTGATACGTGCAATCCAGAGGGCTCTGAATTCCCGCTTCCGCACCCTGCGATCACGATAAGCATAGGTCATGGCGCGCTCGACCGCCTCTTTGGCCGTGCGGAAGATTTTGCTCCTTCGTCCCCAATATCCTTTGGCTAAAGCAAGAACCTTTTTTCTCCGCCTCCTGGCCTTAAAACCCCTTTTCGTTCTTGGCATAACAACACCCTTTCTTTAAACTCGTTTTGTCAAATAATAATAAACACACAAATAAAGTGTGGCATAGCCGCAGCCTCTAAGCTTATTGTCTATTGACCCCCTAAGATACCACTCTTCAGGTCAAATTTCCAGAACCCGTCCAGATATCAAAGATAAGGTATTATCTTTCGGATATTCCTGGCATTGGACTCATCGATTACGCTCGAGCCTCGCAAGCCTCTCTTTTGTTTGCGTGTCTTTTTGGTCAATATATGGCTGCCATAGGCCTTAAACCCTAAGATTTTGCCCGTACCGGTTACCTTAAAGCGCTTGGCAGCACCCCGATTGGTTTTAATCTTTGGCATCTCTTCCCCCTTAATCTAATCTCAAATCTGAAATTTCAAATTTCGAAGGCACTACGCTTTGGGGGCAACTATCATCACCATGTCCCGGCCTTCCATCTTTGGTTCGTATTCGATCTTCCCGATATCCTCTATCTCGGTACGAATACGATTTAGTATATTTACGGCCTGGCCGGAAAAGGCGATCTCACGCCCCCGGAAACGAACGGATACCTTAACCTTATCTTTATCTTCCAGAAACCGGCGAATGTGGCGCAACTTAAACTGGTAATCATGCTCATCGGTCTTGGGCCGGAACTTGACCTCTTTTACCTGTATAACCACCTGCTTTTTCTTGGCCAACTGGGTTTTTTTGCTCTGCTCATACTTAAATTTGCCGTAGTCCATAATCCGGCAGACCGGCGGTTGAGCCGTGGGAGCTATTTCCACCAGATCAAGCCCTTCTGCCTCCGCCGCCTTCAGAGCTTCCTCTAGGGGCGTAATTCCCAATTGCGTCGCGTCTGCACCGATTAACCGTACCTCTTTAGCACGTATCTGCCAATTAATTCTAACCCGTTTCTCTATACTATCCACCTCCCCTTATGATGCAAATAAAAGTTCTCAGCGATATATCTATGCTACTGATAATTTTTGCATTTATCCTGAATCATGGCCGCAAATTGATTTACCGGCATGGCCGAAAGATTTTCCCCGTTCCTGAGGCGAACCGTCACACTGTGCGAAGCGACCTCCTTGTCCCCGATAACAAGCATATATGGAATCTTCTGCATCTGCGCTTCCCTGATCTTAAAGCTCAGTTTTTCGTTGCGGAAATCTCCTTCCGCCCTGAGGCCGGTATCCATCAGCTCCGCCAGGACGCTACGGGCATAATCAATCTGTCTGTCCGTAACCGTCAGGAGTACAGCCTGCACCGGTGCCAGCCAGGCGGGAAAAGCGCCGCCGTAATGCTCTATCAAAACACCCATAAACCGCTCCAGGGCCCCGAGTATGACCCTGTGGAGCATCACCGGCCTATGCCTTTCACCATCTGCCCCTACATAAACCAGGTCAAAGCGTTCCGGCAGGGTAAAGTCACACTGGATAGTGGCGCACTGCCAGCGCCGATCCAAGGCATCCTTAAGTTTTATGTCGATCTTGGGGCCATAAAAGGCGCCTTCGCCCTTATGGACGGTAAACGGAATATCCTTGGCGCGCAGGGCACCCGTAAGTGCTGAGGTGGCCCGTTCCCAGTCTTCATCGCTACCGATGGACTTTTCCGGCCTGGTGCTGATCTCTACCTCATAATCAAAACCGAAGATGCCCATGACATAGGTGACAAAATCTATTACGCCTTTTATCTCATCATGCAACTGCTCCGGCATACAAATAATATGTGCGTCATCTTGAGTAAACTGGCGAACCCTTAAAAGGCCGTGCAAAACGCCTGATTTCTCATGCCTGTGCACTGTGCCCAGTTCAAAGAATCGCAACGGCAGGTCCCGGTAGCTCCTTACCCTGGATTTGTAAATGAGCATGTGGGCCAGGCAGTTCATGGGCTTGATACCATACTGCTGACCGTCTATCTCCGTAAAATACATATTCTCGCGATAGTTATCAAAATGACCGGAACGTTTCCAGAGATCAAGTTTCAATATCTGCGGCCCTATCACTAACTGGTACCCGCGCTTCAGATGTTCTCGCTTTTCAAAGTCCTCGATAATAAATCGTAGCATGGCCCCGCGCGGATGATAAATTATTAGCCCTGCCCCGGCCTCATCGCTTACGCTGAATAGGTCCAGCTCCTTGCCTAAGCGGCGGTGGTCACGCCTCTTGGCCTCTTCAAGCTTCTCAAGATAATCATCGAGGACTTTACGATCAAAGAAGGCCGTCCCGTAGATGCGTTGCAGCATCTTATTGCGCTCATCGCCCCGCCAATAAGCGCCGGCCACGCCGGTCAACTTAAAGGCATTGACCAATCCGGCAGAGGCAATATGCGGTCCACGGCAGAGGTCAATAAAGCCCCCCTGCCGGTAAATAGAAACGACCTCTTCGGGTATATCCCGAAGAAGCTCGACCTTATATGGTTCATCCAGCCGCGAAAACAATTCAATGGCGGCTTCCTTAACCAACTCTTCCCGCTGGAATTGCCTGTTTTCAGCGATAATCTCCCGCATCCGCCCCTCAATGCGCTCCAGATCCGCGGGCGTGAAGGTCCCTTCATAATCAAAATCATAATAGAACCCGTGCTCTATAGCCGGGCCGATGGCTATCTTAACCGATGGGAATAAGTCTTTTACCGCCTCGGCCATGATATGCGCGGTGCTATGCCTCAAGATAGCCAGCTCCTCTCCCGTGGTCGTATCTCGAGGAATGGCCATCTCTCTGCCATCGGAGCTGGTTATTGAAATGAAATTTTCTCCCATCTTTTCAGTTAAAAGGGCATCTTACTGTCTGATGACAACAAAGATGCCCTCTAATCCGCCCGTAAATTTAAAACATATAATTGCTTAGAGGTTGCTCCCGGCTATCGCTTGCGGATGTTTATCTAAATGGTAGGCACGGGCGGTTTCGAACCGCCGACCTCTACCGTGTCAGGGTAGCGCTCTCCCCCTGAGCTACGTGCCTGCATCAAAGACAAAACCAGGATATAAAAACCATCATTTGGTAACAATATT
>JASEGX010000132.1 GCA_030017815.1 Thermodesulfobacteriota bacterium
GCTCAGCGGTGAAAAGGCTTTTTTACGAATTGATCCTCCTTGATTCCTCATAACCTATACCGTATAATAAAATAAATCCTAAGCACTAAATCCGGCATGAACCTATTACTCCACATCTGCTGCGCTCCCTGCACTATTTACCCCTTAAAGGTACTGCGTGGCGAGGGTATACGCATTACCGGTTTTTTCCACAATCCAAATATTCATCCCTATCTGGAATTTAAAAGGCGTCTGGATACCTTAAAGGAGTATTCCAGGCAGGCTGATTTGGCGGTTATCTGCGATGAAACATATTATTTACGGGAGTTTTTGCGTGCGGTGGTCGGCCATGAGGATGAGCGCTGCGGCCTTTGCTATACCCTGCGCTTAAGGGAGGCGGCCAGAGTAGCCCGGAAGGAAAAATGCGATGCCTTTACCACCACCCTCCTTTACAGCCGGTATCAACAACATGAGCTTATAATCAAGACGGCTGAAGATATAGCAAAGGAATATGGCATTCCATTTTATTATCATGACTTTCGGGAAGGATGGCAGGAGGGGATTGACAGATCAAAGGCCCTTAATATGTACCGGCAGCCCTATTGTGGCTGTATTTACAGCGAGCAGGAACGGTATGACCGGAGGAGTAAAAACGTTCGAACGTTCGAACGTTCAAACGTGTAAACGTTAATTTTATGAACGGCTTTTTTCAATTAGGCAAGATACTTATTGTGCTGGGTCTGGTTATAGCCGGCGTGGGGCTCCTCTTTGCCTTGGGAGGTAAGATTCCCTGGATCGGGCGACTTCCGGGCGACATTTACATCAAGCGTAAGAATTTTACCTTCTATTTCCCCTTGGCCACGAGTCTGCTCATCAGTATTATTCTGACGTTGATCTTTATGTTGTTCCGGCGGAAGTAAGCTACGCTGGATTTACCGCAGAGCACGCAGAGACAGGAGTCAGGAGTCAGAAGTCAGAAGTTAGAAGATAGCGATCAGAAGCCTCGACGGACGAGACGCCTTCTTGACTTATATCACACTGATGGTTAATATAAATTGACTTATTAACAAACGGAGGATTGAGTTGGCCATGGGTAAGATGGGCAATATGTTTAAGACATTTATATTAATGGCGGCATTGACCGCCCTGGTTATGCTGGCCGGACAGGCCATTGGAGGCCGGCAAGGGCTGACCTTTGCCTTGGGCATGGCCCTGTTCATGAATTTCTTTGCCTACTGGTTTAGTGACAAGCTGGCTTTAAAGATGAGCGGAGCACAGGAGGTTGACAAGAGTGAGGCTCCCCAGTTGCATCAGATGGTGGAAGACCTGGCAGTAAGGGCCGGGTTACCTAAGCCCCGCCTTTATATTATCCCGTCAGATACCCCGAACGCCTTTGCCACGGGTCGAAACCCGGAGCATGCGGCGGTGGCCGTGACTTCCGGGATCATGCGGACCTTAAACCCGGATGAGCTTCGGGGCGTTTTAGCCCATGAGCTGGCCCATATAAAGAATCGGGACATATTGATCAGCTCTGTGGCCGCAGTTTTAGCCGGAGCCATAAGTTATCTGGCTACTATGGCCCAGTGGGCCATGTTCTTTGGTGGTGGCCGCAGCGACGATGAAGAGGGCGGCAGCGGCAATCTTATCGGCAGCATCTTAATGATGATACTGGCTCCGATTGCGGCTATGCTTATCCAGATGGCGATATCCCGCAGCCGGGAGTATCTGGCCGACGCTACAGGCGCGAAGATAGCCGGTCAACCACTATTCCTGGCCAATGCCCTGACCAAACTGGAGGAAGGGAATCACCGGTTGCCCATGAAGGTCAATCCGGCCCAGGCCCAGATGTATATCGTGAACCCCTTGACCGGACAGACCCTTGCCCGCCTGTTCAGCACCCATCCGCCTATAGTGGAACGTGTGGCCAGACTGCGGCAGATGGCCGGCCGCCAGGGCGCCCTCGCCTGAGTCGGGCAGGCATGTGCTCTGGCTCGTTCTGGCCCTTATCTCTGCCGCGTCCATAGCGACCGTAGATGCGCTTACCAAACGGTTCCTTTCCCACCTGACGGTTTTTGAGATGGCGGCGGCACGGCTATCCTTTAGCCTGCCATTATTTTTAATCCTGTTGTTTTTTATCCCTGTACCACACCTGGATACAACCTTCTACCTGACGGTTTTGTTGGCCCTGCCCCTGGAAATAACCGCTTTTTTTCTTTATATGCGGGCTATTCAGGCCTCGCCACTTTCTCTAGCCATTCCGTTTTTGTCCTTTACACCGGTTTTCCTTATCTTAACCGGCAGGTTGATACTGGGAGAGGAACTCAGCGCCCGGGGTATTTTGGGGATTATATCCGTGGTCTTGGGCAGCTATGTGTTAAACCTGCGGGAGTGTAAAAACGGTTTTCTGGGGCCATTTGGGGCCATAAAGAGGGAGAAAGGCTCCTGGCTGATGCTGATGTGGCCTTTTTATATGCGCTTACCTCTGCCCTGGGCAAAAAGGCCATACAACACTCCAGCGCCATTTTTTTTGGTCCTTTTTACTTTCTGATGCTGGGACTCATTGTCCCTGGAGGATTATTGGTTACAGGGAAGGCTACCTGGCAGGGTCTGAAAAAGGTTTTTTATCCCGGTCTATGTATCGGCATCCTTATGGTCATCATGGTCTTAAGCCACATGGCCGCTATCAGCCGGGTTGAGGCCGCATATATGATTGCTGTTAAACGTACCGGTATCCTTTTCAGCGTCCTCTACGGCGCTTTTTTATTCAGGGAGGAGAATATCGGAGAGAGATTTTGGGGCGCAGTCTTGATGCTGGCCGGGGTGGTTATTATAGCCGTATGGGCATAAGCGGGATCAGATGGCCGGAGGTGATCCCGGAGTTTTTTCTTCCGGGGGCTTAGCCCTGGCTATATCCTTTTCCAGGGCTTCTATCTTTTCTCTGTAAGCCCGCCGCTTCTTGAGGCGGTCGGGCAAGGTAAGCAGCAAGGCCGTAATAATTCCGGCCGTAAAGAAGGAGAGGAGATATAAGACCAGAGACCCTTCAAAATGCCAGAAGAGGAAATGGATCATAACTACGTGAGCGTTTTGTATGGCGAAGACAGCCACCATAGTCACGATTATTAAGGCCAGGATCAGATAGAATTCCATATTCTTGGTTTATCCTTAGAGGCTCTTGCAAAACTGTTTGTCATCCCCGAATGCTTCTATCCCCGATACAGGCATTCGGGGACGGATATGGTTTTTCAAGCAGTTAGAACCAGATTCCCGCTCAGAATCGCTGCGGGAATGACAGAATGGGGGCTGTTGCAAGTGGCTCCTTAGTCAAGCATTATTTTTTCTTTTTTTTCCAACCAGGCCGCCGGGTCGGTCAGGTAATCATAAGCATCAAACAGGGCCAGGTAATGGCCTCTTTCCTCATAAGAAAGCAGGACAAAGAATCTCTTGGTAAAGGAACTGCGCGCGTCTTTTGCGAGGCCGTCATATAAAGCTATACTTTCTTCTTCCATATCCATGGCTGTCTTGACGGCCTCGAGGTCGCTGCTTTCAGCCGGGGCTTTATCTTTTAATTTGCCGGTAGCCTTTTTAAAGATATCCTGTACGGCTGAGGATGGTCTTACCAGGTTAAGTTTTTCAGACAGCTTACCTTTTTTCTGCAGGGCCTTATAGATTTCCTCAATTTTCTTTAAATGTATTCTTTCTTCCGCGGCAAGCTGCCTGAACAGTTTTTGGGCAAATGGGGTGATGCTTTTTCCCGCGGCCTTTAAATAGTATGCCTCCCCGTCTATTTCCAGTTGCATGGCCGTCTTAAGAGCGGTTAACTTTTCCGGCATGTCTCCCTCCTGTATTTAAGACGTTTTGTCAAAAATCATTTATATAATATTTATCGTATGTTAGTATTTAATATCCTGTCAAGTGAAAACCTGGTTTTTTATCGTAGTTTTATTTTATTTCCAGAACAGCCGATAAAATGATAAGTAGGTCTATAGTGTATTCAGGATGGGTCATTAATGTACAAAAAAGGAGATTGCTTCGCTGTGCTCGCAATGACAAATCAAGTAATGACGCCACGTTCCGGTCATTGCGAGGAGTGATAGCGACGAAGCAATCTCGTTTATAAAAGCCAATAAAATCGATATGTACATATGCTATTTTGAACAAGCATGAGGATGGGTATATCCGCAACTTTTGGGAGTAGGGCGTGATGGCCAATCAGCCGATAAATACGGTCATTGTGGGTGGCGGCCCCGGATGCAAGGCGCTTTTAGAGCTTTTTGAACGCGTGGAAATGCTTAAAACCAACGTCCAGGGTGTGGCGGATATTGACGTAGAAGCCCCGGGTCTCAAATACGCAAAGGAGAAGGGGCTTCTGACCACAACCGATTACCGTGAATTTTATGCATTGTCCAACCTTGACCTTATCATTGAGCTTACCGGAAATGATCGGGTGCTGGATGAGATTTTGCAGGCCAAGCCGGCGCATGTAAGGGTCATGGACCATGTTACCGCCAGGCTGTTCTGGGATGTTATACAGATAGAAGAACAGAAGATAAAGGTGGAAGAGGAGTATCTGGCCGAGAAAAAACTGAGCGAGGCCAGAGAAAAATACGAGATTCTGGTAGAAAATATCAGCGACATCGTTTTTTCACTCGACCTGAACGGCAGGATTATATATGTCAACCCGGTGGTTAGGACTATCCTTGGGTACAGCCCGGCGGAGCTGATGGGACAACATCTTTGTGACCTGCTTTCTCCTGAAGATTGCCGGACGATGGAAAATATTCTGGCCACGGCTGTAGGTTCATATTGTTTTGAGTGCAGATTACGAGATAAGCTGGGTAGCGAGCGGATTGTACAGTTTTCAGGATACCCCATAATGCAGAATGGAGAAAAGCTAGGATTTTCCGGGGTAGGGCGGGACATAACCGAACGGATAAAGGCTGAAAAAAACCTCAAAAGATCCAATGAGATCTTCAGGGCCATACATAATGTGACGCTTGAGACAACCAAGGGATCAAGAAGTCTTTTGAATGCCCTTTGCGAGAAGATCTATCATCTCTTCGGGGGGAGCTTTGTCATTATTTGTCATAAAGAAAAGGATAGCCTGGTCTATAAGGGTTCTTATAATCTTCCGCCGGAGCTGGCTAAGACATACCAATGTCCTATGAATAAGACGCTCTGCGCAGAGGGTATCAGGGCGGGGCGAATACTTTATGTTCGTAATCTGCAAAACACCGTTCCTTATAAAGGCTATGATAATGTTATAAGATTTGGACTGGTGTCATATCTTGGCATTCCGCTCCACTCATCAGAAGGGGATACCATCGGGACACTGGCATTTTTTGACCGTGAAGAGCATGTTTTCAGTGAAGAAGATGTCAAACTCTTTGAGATCTTCGCCCAACGGGCCAGCATTGAGCTGGAAAAAGAGGTAAGGGAACGTGAAAGGGAACTACTTCAGGAGCAGCTTTTCCAGGCCCAGAAGATGGAGGCTATCGGCACTCTGGCCGGGGGTATAGCCCATGATTTTAACAATCTCCTGAGTGGAATCCTGGGTTATGCCTCATACGGCAAGATGCTGCTTTCTGAGAACCATCCTGTCCACCGTCATATTGAGATCATTGAAAAATCTGCAGAGCGGGCGGCTGAACTGGTGCGGCAGATGCTGGGTTTTGCCCGTGGCGGAAAGTACCAGGTCAGGAAGGTAAATTGTAACCAGATCATTGAGGAAGTAGTAGGGCTTCTTTCAAGAACCATAGACAAAAGCATCTCCATCGAGACCGATCTTGCCTCTGATTTAGCCATAATTCTTGCGGATATGGTCCAGATACAGCAGGTAATCCTGAATATATGCATAAATGCCCGTGATGCCATGCCCCAGGGCGGTCGCCTGATCCTGGAGACGGCAAATGTCACTCTGGATGAAGTTTATGCGCGGAAGCATTTAGGCGCTACCTCTGGAAAGTACATACTTATTGCTATAAATGACACTGGTATGGGCATGGAACCAGCAATCAAAAAGCGTATTTTTGAGCCTTTCTTTACGACCAAGGAGAAGGGAAAAGGGACCGGTTTAGGGCTGGCCATGGTCTACGGCATCGTAAAGAGTCATGGCGGATATGTAAATGTTTATAGCGAGAAGGAGCGGGGGACCCGCTTTAATATCTATCTGCCCATAGCCCGGAGCGATGAAGTTGATATCCCGACAGGCGAACCAACAGCCATTCCTGAAGGAAAAGAGACCATCCTTATTATCGATGATGAGGAAGTGATTCGCGATATGGGAAAGGAGGTGCTTGAGTCCTTAGGCTATAAGGTGCTTTTGGCCCAAGACGGTGCCGAAGCCCTTGAAGTATACTACAGGGAGAAGGAGAATATTGATTTGGCAATCCTGGATATTGTCATGCCCGAGATCGGTGGTAAAAAGACTTTCCAGAAATTAAAAGGAATTAATCCCAGGCTTAAGGTAATCGTTTCTTCCGGTTACAGTATAAACGGCGAGGCTCAAGATATATTAAACTCAGGGGCCTGCGGCTTTATCCAAAAACCCTACAGAGTGGATGAGTTGTCTACTACGGTTAGGCGGGTATTAGATACATAGCTATCAGCGCTCAGCGGGAAAAGACTGATGGGTCATAGCTGAAAGCTGAAAGCCTGATATTCCCCTCCTCCTTTTTATTCCTAAATCCAGCGATAAAAAATGTCGTTCCGCATCCCCAATCAAGTTGAGGACAGGCTTGATGCGGAATCCAGTTCCTTAATAGGCTGGATTCCCGCTTTCGCGGGAATGACGAATTTGC
>JASEGX010000133.1 GCA_030017815.1 Thermodesulfobacteriota bacterium
CTAAATGGGCACTCATAACATCTTCATAGATTTCAACTCGAAAATCGAACCGGGTTAAAATTTCTTCGATAAGTTTCATCCTGCGTACCTTTCGGTTAAGGCCTGCAGCCCCTCCTTTAAAACTAAACTTTATGTAATTTTCTCTAGGCCTTTCGCTCAAAAATGCCTGTGCAACCGAAAAGTGGTATCCAAATCGGCAACTTAAATTGCAAAAATGCTTGGAGATCATTGCGCAATTCTTTTGCATGTAACAAGATTGACCGGATGCGCACAAGTTAGGATTCATGGTAGATTCAAACATGACTGAGAGAAGGCCTTTTGTGTCGATTGGAGGTGGGCCTTCCCATGGCACGGCGGTTATTCCTTCCCATAAGGCCAGCATGGGGACGGATGCAATTTCTTCCAGTTTAACAGTATCGCCTTCAACCCGTCCTTTAAATCCATCTCCAAGATCAATAATCCACCACTGCATCGGCACATTAACTATCAATCTCCTACCGGCCCGTTCCGAGTAGTTACTGTTCTCCCCAAAATCAAACATCTCGTTTACGGCCTTCTCATGACAAAAACGGATAATGTCATGATAGGTAAGGCAGCCTTCAGGGATAAAATTATCCCCCTCCGGTTGGGTAAGATTAAGCGGCGTAATATACTTAAGGACCTTTCTTAGCGTGGTGTGAACCGGACTCCCTTTAAGCAAGTTAACCCGTCCGGCATGCATCTCCTTTAACAAGGACTCGACCTTCCCTTCATAGACCTTCCGCGCATCTGCATCAACCGTAACGATCGTACCGTTTTTAATCCGGGCTGTGGCTGCTCCGGTGTCAAAAAGTGCAGGAATGCCGAATTCCCTTGATACCGTAGCCAAATGTCCAGCAATACCTCCCCGATCGGTTATCACTGCTACAGCCCCGTTTAAAAGTGTAGCTAATTGTGGCAACGCGTTTTTGGCTACCAAAACAGCCCCATGAGGAAACTGCAAAATATCCTGGGTCTTGTTAACAATAAATGCTGGACCGCAGGCCACACCCGGACTGGCCGTCACACCACCCTCCACGATAATCGGCTGCTCTATATTTAAAACGGCCATATCCTTAAGGGCCTTTGTTCCCGTGTCCAGTTGTTTCAAATATCGGCTCTGGAGAATTCTGACCTGACCATCTTCTCCTATGGCCCACTCAATATCCTGAGGTGTTCCATAGTGGTCTTCAAGCCGTTCTGCCAATCCGGCCAGAAGCAGGGCCTGGTCATCTGTAACGGCCGGATCGCCCTTTTCCCCATCTGTTAATTCTATGAGGGAAATCCCTTCTCCACCGGAACATACGACCTTCTGACTTTTGGCGTGAATCTCCTTCTTTATAATCTCTCGCGCAGGTTCCCTGGAGACCACAAAAAAATCCGGGGACACACTGCCGTCCACAACCGATTTGGCAAGCCCTTGGACTGCATTTATGAGAACCAGCTTATTGCGGATATCGCCTGGATCGCGTGAGTACATAACCCCGCTAGAAACCGCTTTGACCATGGCCATACAGCCGACACACATCATGATATCCTCATCTCTAAATCCCTTATTGAGGCGGTATGTGATGGCCCGGGGAGAATACTTGCTGGCCAAGATATTCTTATATGTATGGACCAGGGATTCCCGGCTTACATTAAGCTCCGAATGATACTGACCGGCAAAAGAGTTCTCTTGTGTATCCTCGCCTAAGGCACTGCTCCGTAACGACACGTGTACACCGTTTTCTGTTTTTTCCTCAAGACAGCGGTAGGCATCATGGATGGCTCTTTCAAGTTCAGGAGGAAGCGATGATCGCATAATAAGCTCCTGAATATCCGCACTTGTCTCGTACAACATCTCCATATCCGCAAAATCCACAGATTGAAGCTGCTGGTTGATTTTTTGCTGGAGATTATTATGATCCACGAAAAGTTTATAGGCAGAAGCGGTAATAACAAAACCCGCCGGCACCCGAAGACCAACCCGATTCATGATTTCTCCCAAGTTGGCCATCTTACTGCCGACGTGATCGGCGCTGTCCTTATTGACCGCATCGAGAGGGAGTGCCAATTCCCCGTCTCTCAATTCTTTCCGCTCTTCCAGGATCTGATTAATTTTATTCTGGATTTCCGCAAAAACAGAATAAAGGGTTTCATAGCGGCGGGAGGAAATTTCGTTTATTTTTTCAATAAGTTTATATAAGTTGACTGAAATGGCCGTACAATTGGCACGGATAAAGGCCATGCCAAAGCTATGGTTCCCCTGAAGAGCGTGTTCCATGTCAGACATGATCTCAAGCGTCTTATGATTAATGTCCAGCAGTGTCTTAAAACTCCAATACCTAGTCTTAAACATGGAAGAGATGGTATCAGGCGATTCACGCGACTCGGATCTCGCCCTCTCCTTGGAAAACATTTTTCTGATAAAGCGTTTTAATTCAACCATTAAGGGACCCGACTATTGTTATATCGTTCAGACATATCTTTAAATATCAAGAAACATGCCATATTAATATATTTAGTAATTATCAATAGTTATGATTTTAGCCGCCAGCCCAGACAGAAATCTCTGTTTCAACATGAAACATACTCCAACGTACCTTTTAAGATGCAAGGGGCCAGGGAAAAAGCAGGCTTTATAACCAGTGGCTTATAATGTCACTTTGTCTTTTCATGGATGCGCGAAATCCTATAGGTAACCAAATGATGGTTGACGACCGTACAAAGAGAAATTATTATAACAGGCTATTCGCAGGTCGAGTCTTGAGATCGCGGTGGAATGTGCAGAAGGAAAGGGAGCGCCACATATGAAACATAAGATATTATTAGTCGACGACGAGGAAAAAATGATTAAGTACCTGTCAAGACACTTAATCAAGAAGGGATTCGACGTCAGTACAGCATGTAGCGGTATAGCAGCCCTGGAAAAGGTCAGAGAACAGGACTTTGCGGTGGTGTTGCTGGATGTGCTTATGCCGGGGATGGATGGCATAGAGACTCTTCGGGAGATAAAAAAAATAAAACCACTGACAGAAGTCATAATGGTGACCGGGCATGCCTCTGTTGAAGTCGGCATCGAGGGGATGAAGCTGGGGGCCTTCGACTACGTTATAAAACCCTTTGATCTCACCGAGCTTGTAACAAAGATACATAAGGCCTATGACCAGAGAATATATCATGAAAAAGGGATAGAAGCCGTTGATATCCCGGAAATGCCATCAAAAAAGCCCTCATGATACAGAAAATTCATATCGAGATGTATTCCCCTCCCGGGACGCTTCTTTCAAAACTAACCATAACTTCAGTCAGAATGAAACGCTGTTACATTATGAAACACAGGCTATAAATCACGTCTGTTTTGATCGCGCCACCTTATATCCCTCAAAAAATATCAAACAATGTTTCATAGTGAAACATTGCAACCCTGTCTTGGCTGGCCGCCTAAAACCATAACTATTGATAATTACTAAATATATTAATATGGCATGTTTCTTGATTCAGAGTTTTGTGCGACGATATGCTGATGGAGGCTTATAGAGTTTTATGACCATCAACACTGAGTCTAATCTAATGGGGGGATAAGGTTCATTGAACAACATACTCGTACCCGTAGCCGAATTTTCAGAGTTATCATTAAACGCGGCACAATACGCGGTTGAATTTGCCAAGAGAAGCAGTTCGAAGCCCATTTTTCTGTTCTTCTCTCGAAACGAATGCGCAAATGCGGACCGTCTTAGGACAGACTGTCATCCAACAATTGAAAAGGAGGGTGAAGTCAGGAAAAAAATAGAATTTCTGATCGAAAGAAGCGCCTTAATAGATGGTCTTGCTGTTGAGCGGCATACGTGTAGTGGTGAATACATAGAGAAAGTATGCGAATTCGTAAGAGATTTGAATATAACCCAGATCGTGATCGCTATACCGGATGAACAGGATGATCTTTACGATAAAATCATGCAGGATATATCCCTACTGATTCAGATGACGCCCTGCCGCGTATTGACTGTAAAAGAAAAAGATAAAGGAGACTGAGTACCTATGGAACCGAATGTGTTAACAACAGAGATGATCATGGTCATGGCAATGATAGGAGTGGCGGTTTTCCTTTTCATTGTCGAGTGGATCCGTGTGGATATGGTAGCCATCCTTATGACGGTTACTCTCCCCTTGCTCCATTTAGTAACCCCTAAGGAGGCTTTCTCCGGGTTTAGCAGTAATGCCGTAATCTCCATCATTGCGGTTATCATCATAGGCGCGGGCCTGGACAAAACCGGGCTTGTAAACAGGCTGGTTGCGCCTGTAGTGAAACTTGCCGGAAACAGCGCATCGCGGGTGGTGATCGCAATGGGTGTCACAGTGGCCGGGATTTCCAGTTTCATGCAAAACATCGGGGCCGCCGCCCTGTTCCTTCCCGCCGTCAAGCGTGTGGGCAAGGCTATGGACATCTCCCTTTCCCGCATGCTTATGCCTATAGGATTTTGTGCCATCCTGGGTGGAACCATTACCCTGGTAGGATGCAGTCCCTTGATCCTTCTCAACGATTTGTTAGCCCCGTTCAAGCTCAAACCGTTCCAGCTTTTTGATGTCACGCCCATTGGCTTGGCCCTGACCGGAAGTGGTATCGCATTTTTCATTTTTTTTGGCCGGTTTGTGCTCCCCCAGGGAAATGTGGGGTCGGATTCCCGTGAAAAGACGTCACAAGGAGTAACCAGTTCCTACGAACATATCGGGGATCCCTTCGAACTGAGGACCCCGGCTGATTTCACCGATTTCAGGGAACCACTGACAATAAAAGATATTCGGGACCAATATATGGTGAATGTAGTCGCCCTGGCCGGACGTGACGGGACCAAGCTGCTGTCTTTGGCTCCAGATACGGCGGTTACATCTGACAATGATCTGGTAGTCTATGGACGCAAGAAGAATGTCGAAAAATTGGCTGAAGAACAGGAAATGCGCATTAAGGACTCTTTGGAAGTTTTCAAAAATGAAATGTCGCCATCCATGTCCGGGACCATTGAGGTGGTTGTTGCCCCCCGTTCGGAACTGATCGGTAAGACTCTGAGACAGGCCCACTTCTGGGAACAGTTCCAGGTAAATCCCCTGGCCATTTACCGGTCTGATCAAGTATTTTATTCCGGGCTGTCAGATATGGTATTGCGTTCCGGTGACTCCATTTTACTCCACGGGCCCTGGGAACGGTTTAAGATTCTCGAGGAAAGGCACAATTTCATTTTTACCACCTCGGTCAGCGAAGTCCTCAAACCCGAAAAGTCATTTATGGCCGGTTTTTGGCTATTAGTAGCCTTGGCAATGGTTATCGTCTTCAAAATCCAGTTGTCAATCTGCCTGATGACCGGGGCCTTTGGTATGATTGTTTGCCGGGTGCTCACCATAGATGAGGCATACCAATCCATTGATTGGCGAACAATCTTTCTGCTGGCAGGACTTATTCCGCTGGGAATCGCAACAGAGAAGACCGGTGCAGCCTCTTGGATCGCGCATACTATCCTTAACCTGATAGGGACCGTCTCCCCTGTTGTTCTGCTGACCGCCATCGCTGTACTCTCCACGTTCTTTACCTTGGTCATCTCCAACGTGGGCGCCACAGTACTACTGGTACCACTGGTAGTGAACATGGCCATAGCAGCCGGTACCGACCCGCGCATGGCCGCTCTCGTGGTGGGGTTAGCCACCTCCAACTCGTTCATGCTTCCGACCCATCAGGTGAACGCCCTTTACATGGGCCCGGGCAGATATCGGAGTGTGGATTTCCTGAAGGCAGGCGGCATCATGAGCGCAATCTACATCGCGGTGCTGGTCGGAATGCTTTATATGTTCTACGGTATTTAAGGCTGCTACAGGGAACCTAAACAAAAGAATAGTAGGGAGGGATTAAAAGTGTCCATTATAACAATTTTCGCAAATTCTTACAGTAAAGGCGAGGAACTAGCTGAAAAAGTTGGCAAAAAAATGGGATACGAATATGTGAATAAACATGTCCTCTTGTCAGCTGCCACCAAGGAGTTCGGTATGCCCGAATCAAAGCTGACCCGGGCCATTAAAGATACCCCGTCGATCCTTGATATGTTCTCCAACGGAACGCAACGGTCCATTGCTTATATGGAAGCTGTACTTGCAGAATATATGTTGAAAGATGATATAGTCTATCATGGCCGGGTCGGGCATCCGATTGTTCAGGGAATATCTCATGTGCTTAAGGTCCAGATTATTGCTAAACTGGAAGACAGGATCGGACTAAAAACAAAGCAGGAGCACATGTCTCCGGAAAAAACACGCAAAATCATTCTCGCGGAGGACGCACAACGGAAAAAATGGGCTAAGGCCATCTATGACATAGACATCACGGACCCGGGCCTATACGATCTTGTGATAAACGTCGGGCGACTCGAGGCCGAGGATGCTGAAGATGCCGTAGAAACCATTATAAGCACCGTTAAGCACAAAAAATTTCAGCCAATGACATATTCCTTAAACTGTATGAAGGATGTTGCTCTCTCCTGTCATTTAAAAGCAGTCTTGATCAATACTGACTCCACAATACAACTAAAATCCCATAAAGGAACCGTTTTCGTATATACCAGGGCCCTTAAGAGAAAAAAACAGAGACAGGTCTTAGACTTCAAAGAGCGAATAATGGCAATAGATGGGGTTGAGCACGTAGAGGTGTATACAGAAAAAGATCTGTTTTTAACTATGGCTCGTGGCCAATAGAATCCGGGGCTATGATTAATTATGCTACAAAATTGT
>JASEGX010000134.1 GCA_030017815.1 Thermodesulfobacteriota bacterium
TGCGTAAGGAGAGCCGGGGGCTGCATTACAATCTTGACCACCCCTCTAAAGACGACGCCCATTATAAGAAAGACACCATAATCTGGCGGCAATAACCGCCTGACACAAAAAAGGCCTGCTTTATTGATATAAAGCAGGCCTCCTGCGTACTCTAAAAGATTTCTAAATCTATCTGGCCGGCGGATTCAAATCCCTTTCATACGGAAATACCGGCAGGTAACGATAGGAAAGAGAGATAATCACGGCGCCATAAGCAATTACGGCCATCGAGGTCACCCATTCCTGCCAGCTCGGGAAGTAAATATACCATTTATCAAACGGATAAACCGGCATGGCCAGCGTCTGCACGGTAAAGATAAAGCGGTTAAGAACCACACCAAACGAAGCCAGGGCGCAGGCAAGCACCAGCCATTTATCATTCTCTCGCAGGCGGCGAGTAATAAGAATAAGGGCCGGGACTATCCCGCACAACCCGATCTCTGCGAATAAAAGCCACAGACCATACTGGTATCCATGGTACTGCTCGGCAAGGGTAAGCCCTCTCGCCGGGAGGATATGCGTAGCCCAGTAATACGTATCCGCTATCTTTACGATCACGTAACCACAAAGCAACCAACCTGCTATCTTGGCCAGGACGGAAAGCGACTCCCGGGGGACAAGCCGTTTTTTGGTCACCTTTTGCAAGATCATGGTGACAAGAACGGTGAACGTTGGTCCGGTAGAAATCGCCGAGAAGATAAAGAGGAAGAATGTCCACGGCCAGACAAAAAAGCCTTCCCGGAAGGCAAACGGCCGGGCATAAAGCACCCCATACATGCCGCCCAGAGAACCTTGATGGAAGAAGGAAAGGAATGTGCCTATGGCCGCGAAGATGGCCATGGCCTCATGAAAATTGTGGCTCAGGGTATGCGCCACCGGATTAGCGTAGATCTTCCGGTTTTCAAGGATTAAGGGTACGTACTCAATAGTCAAAACCGTAAAATACAGGGTGATACAAAAGATAACTTCGGTCAGCATGGAGTGGATGTTGGGGAACCAGTAACCGAACCAACCCCGAAGCGGCTGGCCGATATCCAGGGTCAGTATCAATAAAGCGCTACTGTAACAGATGAACCCTATAATAACAGCAAAATTAATAAGAGCCTTAAGTTCCTTTACCCGTAGCACGTAGGTAAGAAATCCGCTGAAAAAGGCCCCGGCTCCAAGGGCGATTACCCCCAAATCTGCTGTGATCCAGGCGCCGAAGCCGAAGTAATCATTCATATTCGTCTGATTCAGACCCTTCCAAAGTATCAAAAGGGCTGTAGTTACGGCAGCACCCAGCACGAACAACCAAAGCGCCATCCATGAATAAAAGGCCCCGGCGCTACACCTTTGAACCCCTTCTGGTATCCATGCACGATCCATATACTTCCCCTCTTTTCAACCAAAATTAAGGATTTAAGTCTTGTTTTTAAGCCGGTCTGGCCGTCCTTTTTCTCCCCAACGCATTATCCCCTAATGCTCTGATCCAGGACTCATTGCTCAAATAATAGACCTTTGGCTGAGTACCCAGTTTCTCGAGCAGCCGGAAGGCCCCTGGACTTTTAATAAGTTTAGCCACGGCACTTTCCGGATCTTTCATGTTACCGAAGGTAATCGCCTTGGTGGGACAGTCCTCAGCGCAGGCGGTCACATATTCGCCATCCCTCAAGTCCCTCCGGCCTTCCACGTAGGCTTTATCTTTGGCCTTTTGTAGCCGGTGATTGCAAAAGCTGCATTTTTCCACCACACCGCGCATACGCGGGGACATATCCGGGTTCAACAGCTTATGCATGCCCTCCGGCCATACCGGATCCCACCAGTTGAAATATCGGGCATGGTAAGGGCAGGCCCCTACGCAATACCGGCAACCTATACATCTGGTGTAAATCTGGCTGACAATGCCGGTTAACGGATTGTAGTCTGTAGCCATTACCGGGCACACTGAAACGCACGGTGTATGGTGATCGCAGTGCATACAGGGCCTTGGGATGAAAGCGACCTTTGTATTTGGAAACGGCTCCCCGTTTGTTACCTTATAGACCTTCATCCAGGCAACACTGCGGAGTTTGTCAGATTCATCTTCCCGAACGTAATGGTTATTCTCTGAGAGACAGGCTACAGTACATGCGCCACAACCCGTACACTTATCCAGGTCAATAACCATCCCATACTTTTCTTTGCTGGCGACCTCGTGATGCTCACTCATATCTCAACCTCACGCCTTTATAAGTTTAGCCCGTGTTCCCCACCACACAGCCAGACCAGTCACCGGGTCCGCTACTGGTTCAAGCACCTCATAGGCATTAACGCCTTTTCCAGTCAAAAACGGGTCATCGTTGCTATGCCCCAGTCCGAGGGGAATGCCGATAACATCCGGCATCATACCCACATCCATGTGAACACGAACTGATAATCTTCCGGTAGGACATTGAACTGTGGCCGCATCCCCTTCAACCAGTCTCATCCGGCCGGCCGTCTCTGGATTTACCCGAACCAAAAGATCGTGTTTCTGAAGGACGGTATCATCGATATTTTTCGTTAGATAGGGTAGCGTGTCCACCGCTCTGCGGTTTGCTATATTGATATTTTCATAGGCCACTAAAAGCATCGGATAGTCTCGAGAAGCCTCCATCCAGCTTACCGGCTCAAAGTGCGGTGTCCGGCCCTGAGGATTAAATGTAAGCCCTCCGCCTCCAAATACCGGCTCCTCATACCAGCACTTCCCGGCATTGAAACCTTCCCAGAGTTCATCTGACGAGCCAAGCATGGCCACTTCCTGATCTCCGATCCAGCCTCGTCTGGAAGCAAAAATCCCCCCGACTTTTTCCTTAAGTAAGGCCTCGAAGTTATCCCAGGGCAGCGAGCTACCGACACTTCCGCCCATGGCCCTGGCTAAGGTCAGGAAGACATCTCCGGGGTGCCTGGCCTCAGGTACATTAGCCAAAACGGGACGGGTCAAACTCATGGAGGCGTAAGGAACCCGGGCCGCCGAAGCTACATCCTCCAGCCTTTCCAGATAAGAAGCAACCGGTAAAACAATATCTGCCGACCGGGCAGTTTCATTCATACAACTCGTAAGGGCCAACACAAAGGGCACTTTCGCCACCGCTTCCTCGAACTTATGGGCCCCGGGCAGCGCATAGCACGGATTGGCTTCGTGGACTACCAGGGCATTAACCGCGCCACTCTTAAGCGCTGCGGTCAAGTTATGTGCCATGCAAACGCCATGCTTAATCTCCCCGCCTTCCCCATCGATTCGGGGCTGGGAGAGTCCCTGCAGGGCTACCGCATCGGTTACCAGCGCAGGCCAAGCCTTAAACGGCACCTCCCGCTGCATAACCACCCCACCCTTCGTTCCGATACTACCCACCAGGGCGTTGAGACTATAGATGCTCATAAATTCTGCCAGATTACCGGACATCACTCCCTGGCCGCGGCCATAGACCGCAACCGCAGGCTTCGTCACGGCAAACGCACGCGCCGTGGTGGCGATAACGTTCGCCGGAATTCCCGTTATCTCCGAGACCTTACGGGGGTTATATTCACTCTCAAGGAGCGCCTTGAATCCTTCAAATCCCTGGCAATGTGCGATGCCTGACCGGTCATATAACCCTTCCGTAACGATGACGTTAGCCATGCCTAAGGCCAGGGCAGCCTCAGCTCCTGGCTTTACCGCCAGCCACTTATCCGCCTTGGAGGCGGTAATAGAACAATTTGGTTCTATCTGCACCAGCGTATGCTCGTTCGCCTCCTGCCATTTTCCGAACACCATCATGTTATGGACCGGAGCGCCCCAGCCCTCCAGCAATGCCGCCCCAAAGGACAGCACGTATTTGCTGTTTTCCAGGTCGTAGGCTAAACGCCCGCCTGTTCCCTGCATCAATGACAGGCCTACGGTCTCAACGTCCTCCTGTGAGGGCATAGTAATTACATTGGAAGAACCATAGGCACGGAAAAACCGGTCTATCAATTCTGCAGTCAGTCCTTTCTTGTTATCCAGGATACAGGCTACCGTATGCGGATTACCGGCTTCCCGTATTTCCCTTAATTTTCCATTTACTATATTAAGTGCCTCATCCCAGGTAATCTTTTCCCAGGCGGCCTCGCCTTCTCCCTTGGGATTTGTCCTCTTAAGCGGGGTGGTTACACGATTTGTCCCGTATAGGAGCTGTAAGCCGGCTGCTCCCAGCGGGCAAATCCCTCCGTGGTTTACCGGATGGTCAGGGTTACCGGCAATCTTAACCGCCCGAAGCGGCACTGCCGGAAGCCTGCGCCTTTGTATAAATTCTTTATGATGCCAGCCTCGCCACTCGTCCCGGCCTGACTTGTCCTCAACCAGCCGTAAGGTTATCCCGCAGCCTCCCGGGCAAAGCCGGCAGGTGCTATGGACAAATGAAGATGGCCCTTTAGCCGGCTCCGGGGCCCAAAGGTCGGTAAATTTAGCCGATTCGTCAATCATGTCCCAGGGTATGGGCGTGGCCAGGGTTCCTATCGCACCCCCGACAGCAAATTTCAGGAATCCTCTCCGATCTAATTTCATAGGTTAACCCTCTTTAAGACTTTTGGTTAAACAAGCTCCCAATATCATTTATGACACACAAAGCAGGCGTTGCTTGTACCCTTTTCGGCGTGACAATCCTCGCACGCCTCCATGGACATGGTATTCTTGCTGTAGCCGGATATTCTATAGACCTTTACCGGCGGACTGCTGCTGGATTTGCTCATATCCTCATGGCATGTTGTGCATTCCAGTTGAGCCATCTTGACATGGGCGGCATGGGAAAAGAATACGCACAATGGCTGATAGGAATAACTAAGCCACGGAATCTCCTTATTGGGCGTGACATATTGTTCGATCAGCTTAGCCTCATCCGGACTCTCACCCTGCGCCGATTCATGACACTGGATACAATTATCCAGTTTAGGGATACCGGCAAAGCTGCCATCTTCACGAAATGTATGGCAACCGTCACAGGCTAACCCCGCTCCTTCCGCACCGTGTGCCTTATGGTTAAAGTTAATGGGTTGAGGTTTCGAAGACATTACAATAGCCGGATAAAGAAGCCAGCCAACCACAATGGCTACTACAAAACCAGCAGCCAGCATACCTAACCCCCCGCCGGCCTGCTTGTGTTCCCCTTCTCTTCCTCCCGTCGGTACGTGCTCTTCAGACATCTCGGTCAAGCCTCCCCCTTATACCTTTAGCTGCGACTCTTTTATAACCATCATTTATATTTGTCAAGCGAAATTTGAATGAGGCCTCATTTCGTAACCTTATAAAATAGCATCTATTCAGCCACTAATACACAAAGACACTAAGGTTATAGATATAGTTTCTTCTCACTCATCGTTGGCGACTTGGTGACTTTGTGGCTAAATAGTTACAAGATATCCAACAATCTTTCATGGATATTGTCAAAACCGCCGTTGGACATAATGGCAATGACATCTCCTCCCCTGGCGTGTTCCTTCAAAAATCCTAATATGCCGTCTGTGTCAGGGAAATAACAGGCGGTCCGGCCCCGTGTTTTTAAATCTTCGACCAGGGTCCTGGAAGAGAAGCGATCCTGTTCCGGGATATTTTCCAGACCAGGCGGTTCACGCACAATTACAGAATCAGCCGCATCAAATGAATGGGCATAATCATCCTGGAATACCTTGCGACGGCTGGAATTGGTTCTTGGTTCAAAAACCGCTATCAGACGCCTCCCCGCATAAGCAGCCCTGAGGGCCAGAAGGGTTTCGCGCACGGCCGTGGGGTGGTGGGCAAAATCGTCGATAACCGTGACATCATTCTTTATACCCCTTACCTCCTGCCGGCGGCATACCCCCTGGAAGGAAGACAGGCCGGCCTGAATCGCCTCCGGCGAAAGGCCTATCCTGTCCAACACCGCTATGACCGCCAGAGTATTCAGGGCATTGTGCCTGCCTATAAGCGGACTGGTGAAGCGGGCATAAAATCCGCTCTCTTTTTTAACGGAAAACCTCGCCCCTCCCCCTTCAGTCAGACAATCTGCCAGGGTCCATGGTGACCTCTTGTCTTCACCATATCCGATAACCGGGCAGGAGGCGTCGTTAATAACCTCTCTTACTATCTCGTCCTCCGTATGCGCCACCAAAGTGCCTGACGAGGGGATAATCCGAACAAAACGCCGAAAGGCATCCTTTACCTCTGCCAGATCCCGATAGATATCGGCATGATCGAACTCCACACTGGTCAATATGGCTATATGGGGCTGGTAGTGCAGGAACTTGGGCCCCTTGTCAAAAAAGGCCGTATCGTATTCATCGCCCTCTATTACAAAATAAGGCCCCTGGCCCAGTTTATAATTACGCCCAAACCCCTTGACGATACCCCCGATCATGAAACCGGGATCCGACCCGGCATGTTCCAGTATGGCGGCCAAAATGGAGGCCGTAGTGGTCTTTCCATGTGTACCGGCCACCACCAGCGGAGTCTTTTCTCTTAAGAAAAAGTATTTCAACGCCTGGGGAAAAGAGACAAAAGGTATCTTCTTTTCGGCCAGGCCGCGTACCTCTTCATTCTCCCGGCGGATCACGTTGCCGACAATGACCAGGTCCGGATGATGATTTATGTTATCAGGGCTATAGCCCTGAAAGATTTTGATATCGAGAGAGGCCAAAAAAGTGCTCATAGGCGGATAGACCTGGGTATCGGAACCGGTGACCTGA
>JASEGX010000135.1 GCA_030017815.1 Thermodesulfobacteriota bacterium
CGGTCTCTTTCTCTTGGTTTTTGTTGGGGAACTCTAACCTTAGAAAGAGATCGTGTTTTAATCAATTTTTAGACCATGTAAACACTTTTGAACGTTACCAAATAATTAGGACGCAGATTTTCGTTGATAAACGCAGAAAAGCTTTTTTACCGCTTAGAACGCAGAGTCCGCAGAGAAAGATTGTGAGATAGACAATATGTTATCTCAGCGTTCTCCGCGATCTCTGCGGTAAATATGAAGCTGTTAATATCCTGGTAATCTGCGTTCATCTGCGTCCAAAATGGAAACTCCTATACTATGAACAGACACGAGCAGCAGGCCGTCCTCTTGCTGGCCGTTATCTTGCTTGGTGTCTATCTTTTTCTATCCTACGGCCGAACTCCGGAACAGGATTCATCGGCAACCGCATTTTCTACCCGGGGCCTAAAATACGTTCAGGTCATGGGTAAAGTCCGATCTCCCGGCCTCTACACTTTCTACTTACAACCATCAGTCAAGGAAGTAATCGAAAGGGCTGGCGGCCTGAGACAAAATCCCTTGCCCTCCCCTGCCCTCCTGTCACGGAAAGTGCCTACCGGTACAAAGCTTCTGGTTACCCCTAAACCGGATGGGACAAATGAGGTGAAAATTGTCCCTATGACCAATCCCGAACGACTTCTCCTGGGCATACCCATGCCCTTAAACACGGCCACCGAACAAGATCTGGAACTCATTCCCGGCATCGGGCCAGAACTTGCCCGGCGCATCATTATCTTCCGCGAACAAAATGGACCGTACAAAGACATTGCTGATCTTATGAATATCAAGGGGATCGGGGGAAAAAAACTAAAAGAAATAGCGCCCTATGTAACTGTAGAAAATTAAGCCCCCCTTTTTTTCCTAATTTTTGGTCAATACCTGTAAAAATGTGAAAATTTTTACACACAGTGGAAATGAAGTTCTCACAATTGGTATTTCATTTCCACTTCTTAATTGATTGACGGCCCCCTACCGGATTTTCCCATTTATTATAACTAATTGACAACATCACATTTATTATATTCCGGGGTCATTTTAAATACATTGGCATAAAGGTTGCTAGATAGCAATCAAAAGCTGTCCAAACGGGCTTTGCACGCCAGGAGGAAAAAGTGAAAAAACTATTTGTGTTTTGTGCCTTACTGATTATGTTCATCTCATCACAGGCTTTTGGCACAACAATTCCCTTTGACGATACTTCTCACTATTGGCCTACATGGAACAATGGAACGGCTGATGACGGTAAGGATACCATTGAGATACCAAATTTTACTGGAGGTGGGGTATCTGTATCAAGCAGCGGTTACCTTGAACAAATCTGGTTTAATTATAAGGCAGATGATTATTTAAACATCTGGAGTGTTTTAAAACCGGGTGCTCTATTTATTGATGTTGGAGCGAATGACAAATGGGATTATTTTGTTACCACAAACGGACAAACTGGCGCAGGCAATTATGATCTCTATTCAATAGATTTATCTTCAAAAAAAGGCGTGAATGATTCAACGTACATACTCTCAGGCAAGGATAGAACCGGTATCTGGTCTAATTACTATATTCGAGACGATCACCCCATTGGAGTAAACCTACAAAATCCTACTATTATTGGAACTGCTTTTTTCTCGGGATGGGTTACGCCAACCTTAAAAGGTGAGAAGGTTACTTCCCTATTTGATTTCAGCGGGTTACAGGGTGGAGGAATATACCTCGGTTCAGAAGATTTCATTATAAGCTGGACCGTGAACTGCGCAAATGACGTGGTCTATGAACGAATAAAAAATCCCGTCCCCGAACCAACAACGTTACTCCTTCTCGGCACCGGCTTGATTGGATTGAGTACCTTTGCCAGAAAAAGGTTTGGAAAGAAATAACGGCAACCTTAAAAGAGTGAAGGCTATGGACAAAAGAGAGCTTATCAAGATACTCTCGCTGAGCCCGTTATACCTGCGAGTCCCGGTGAAGGAACGGAAGCAACTGATTATCGAGATGATGCGGCGGTACTGGTCCTCAAACACCTAATTAAGAAAACCGATCAGCCTCTATATCCAGCTCTTCCAGAGTTTCTTTTTTCGGAATGCCATTTTCGTTCCAGCCGCGCAGTTCATAGTATTTATCCAGGCACCGCTCTTTATCTTCCTCACTAACAAACGCCGTACAGCCTTTGGCCACCCCTGAAGGCAGAGGTTCATGCATAGCCCTGGCCGGGAGGCCATCGTCTTTGCGCCTTATCCCTTCCCCACAATTAAAGCTTCGAATAAGAGTGAATATCCTGTTTCCTATCCCCTGAATCTTCTCTTCATTTATTTCCAGGCCGGTTGCGGCCCTAAAATAATCAAGGCACATCTCATGTGTAATCGTGTACAGGGCAAAAGCACATATTATGTAGTTATCTTTAGCGGTACTCTTGTTTTGGGCCTCTACCAGCTCTTTGACAACCCCCAGGGCCGGCTTATCAGGTGGACTATGTTCCGTAAGGCCGTCGCGTAAGTGACTGCCCCCGATATCAGCGGTCATATAGGCCAGCCCCTGGCCTAACTGTCCCCGGGCATTCCAGGCGGGAAGCTCAAGACCTTTTACATGCATGGCAAAATCACGAGAACCGTGTCCCCACATCCCGGCCAATCTATTGGCGCCCAAACCCAACTGCTCGCCTATGCCTTTGCGATAAGCAATCTCCTCAATCAACGAAAGAAGCCTCGCTTCATCGCCGAACTTAATCTTTTCTTTTATTATCCCTCTTTCAGAACATTCCATGGCAAAGGCGATGATATTACCGGTCGAAATCGTGTCCAGGCCGTAAAGAGCACATAGCTCGTTGGCCTTGACCACGGCTTCATATCTTTTTAGGCCGCAGTTTGCACCCAGCATGGCCAGGGTCTCATACTCCGGCCGGTCTTTACCTTGAGAGGTAAGAATACTGCCACAGGCAATCGGACAGGGACAGCAGGGGTTGAATTTAACCTTATTCTCCCGATGGATGGTCTCTCCATCCAGTCCCTCATAGTATTCCCACTCACCTTTTTGAAAATTGAGGACCGGTAACCGGTCTTTCCTGTGGGAATATTCTAATACCGATGAGGTACCGTAAAGATAAAAGCCAGTTTTATCTTTACGCCTCTGTGCTACGGCCTGAACAGCCTTTTGATTTAATGCCTTTATCTTTTTAGCATCATGAACCGGGATAGCCAACGTACCGTTTACCGCCACGGCCTTAAGGTTTTTCGCCCCAAAGACCGCTCCCGCTCCCCCCCGGCCCGCGGCGCGGCGCCTGTCACTAATCAAGCAGGAGAAAAGCACTCTGTTTTCTCCAGCCGCACCGATGGAAACTATCTTCGTATCCTTGCCTTCCACTGACTTTATGATCTTTTCTGTTTCAGCCGTGGTCCTTCCCCACAAGTGCGTGGCATCCTTTATCTGGACCCGCCCATTGGTTATGGAGATATATACAGGCTTTTCTGCTGTGCCTTCAATAATCACCAGATCAAACCCGCAGCATTTGAGGCCAGGGCCAAACATCCCCCCGCAATAGCTATCCAGAAATATGCCGGTGAGAGGAGACTTGGTAATGACCGCAAAACGTCCACTGGATAGAATTTCCGTACCCTGAAAAGGCCCTGTGGCCAGGACAATCCTGTTTTCAGGAGAAAACGGGTCAATACCCTTTTTAAGACCTTTTATAAAGTAGTAGGCCCCAATACCTTTAGCGCCAAGATATTTAGCGATAATCTCCCCGGGGATATCCTCTGTCTCGATCTTCCCACTGGTAAGATTTACTCTGAGAAGTTTCTTCCAGTAACCGGCCATTTCAATCCATCCTGCCCTGCTAAAAATCAATCCAAGGAATTTACTGTCAAGTGAGGCTATTGCAAAAGTCCCAATTCTGTCATTCCCGCAGCGATTCTGAGCGGGAATCTGGTTCTAACTGCTTGAAAAACCATATCCCCGATAGAAACATTCGGGGATGACAAACAGTTTTGCAAGAGGCTCAATTACAAGCATTTTACACTATCTGGGTTTGACTAGGAAGTACCAAACTAATTCATTTATTATTTCTGCGGACCGCAGAGTGAGGTCTTTTAGTTGCTCAGGTAGGACAACTGAAGGAGGATGGCGGCTTTAGACGCGGCACTACCCACTTAAACAGCGCCACAAAAAAGGCTATGACCAGTATTATAATTAGCACGTCTTCCATGCGGCCTCCATTTCATTACCACCCCAATAATGTACCCAAAAACAGTTCTGTCAAGTTTATATACTTATCGTTTTGCGGTCATCCCTGAACACTAATGACATATGAAAAATGACCCCGAAAATCTCTACCTCCGGGGAATAATGCTGAAGATTCTCCCTTTATCATGCGCTCTTTTTTGAATCAGGTAATCTCCATACAGATCCAGGCGAATTCGCTCCATGCCGGGGAGGAGTTTTTCCGGGAACCTTTTCTTTTCAATCTCGCGGGAAAATTTTTCATACAACCAATAAACAGAACCCTTAGATCTTTTGGAAAGAAAGCGAACCAGCTTATCCTTTATCTCCTGATCCTCTTCGTTCTCCGCTAGTTGTTTAAGCTTCTCTTCAATTACGTCATCTACATGAGGGATAAGGAGCGTTTTTAAAAGGACCAGGGCCTCATCGCCTCGCCCCCAATCAAAAAACAGTTGTATCTTTTCGCCCTGGTAAAGGGCATTATTGGGATCGACGGCCAGGAGCTTATCATACCGGGCCAGGGCCTTGGAAAAGGCAAACTTCCGTGCGTAAAGCCGGGCCAGCTTGAGCAACCCCCTTTCATTATCCGGATATTTCTCCACCCAGTCTTCATATTCCTTTAGTGCTTTATCCACATCCACATGCTCCAGGGCCCGGGCCAAAAACCATCCGGCCAGGAAGTGTTCGGGATTATTCTCTTTGATCCTCTGGTACAAGGCCACCTTCTCCGGCCAGTCAAGGAGTTCATTCCTGAAGAAATCATCATTCCAAAAAATATCAGGGCGACCCTGGCATAGCCTTTCGATCTCCAAGTCAATAGTCTCAAAATATATGCCGTCCCCGGCTTCAACCAGAGATTTCCTGAGTCCGGTCAATGCCGGCGCTGAGTATGGCATTTCCTGTAATACCGCATTACAAACTGCCACGGCCTGCGGGAATTGTTCGCTTCTATAGTAAAGCTCGGCCAGCCCGGTCCGCGCCTCGCCGGCCGCCTCGCCCCTGCTAAACATTGGTTGATAGATCACCGCGGCCTCGTCCCATTTTTCGCGCCCCATGAGTATTCGAGCCAGTAGAAGACGCTCCCCATCACTGCCGCTGTGAGAAGCGAGATAATTCTCCAGAAGCTCCTCAGCCGCTTTGTACTCATTATCTCTCAAATGGATAAGCGCCAGACCCCGAACCGCCGCAACCGAACCCGGATCTTTTAAAATCATCTTCTGATATTCAGCCCGGGCATAATCCGCACGTCCTTCATCAATATAAAGCTCTGCCAGTCCGCCGCAAGCGGCTTCAAGGTCAGGCCAGCGTTTTAAAATGTCTGAATACATAATCTGACTCTTATGGTAGTTACCGGAGAGCCTTGCCAGATGGGCGAGGCCAAGCAGGACCTCCTGGTAGCCGGGATTTTCGGCCAGCAGACGAGCATAACACTTACCGGCCTCTTCATAATCCTTCCGGCCCTCATAAGTACGGGCCAGACCAAGCTTGGCATCCTTATCCACAGGATATACAGCCAGTATTTTCTTATATGTATCCAGAGCTGCACCCAGATCATCTCTTATCTCATGTGTCTTTGCCAGTCCTTTTAGTGCCTCCGGGTTCTTAGCATCATCAGCCAGAACAGAGCGAAATAATCTTTGGGCGGCAGACGTCCGGGCCTGTTCAATAAGGAGATGGGCCAGCGCTAACTTTGCCGATGTAAGTTCAGGATAAACCTCAACCACCGTCTGCCAGGCCCGGGTAGCCTCACCTACCCTACCCAATGTCTGTAGTATCGCGGCCCTCTTCACCAAGGCCTCTTTATTCTTAGGCTCAAGGGATAAAATATCCTCAAGGGGCTTAAGGGCCTTTTCCTGTTCACCCATTTTCAGCCATACACCAGCTAAATCAAATTTAAAGCCTGTTTTCTTCGGGTACTCCTGGCTTAGTTTCTCATATATGGCAGATGCCTCTGGATACTGTTTGGTCTTTAAGTAAATTCCGGCCAGTCCTTTCCGGGCCTCTTCGTCCTTTGGAGCAAGGGACAGGTAGGCCTTATACTGTTCTATAGCCGCCGGGTATTGTCCGCCGGCAGAAAGGGCTTGGGCCAGTACAACCATCCCCTCTTTGTGCTTGGGTTCAATCTTTAACAGGGTCTGGAGGTTGGATATGGCATCCTTATAAAGCCCGAGTTCACTTTCAATCTGCCCTATCTTAAAAAGAAGTTTACTGTCATTTCGATTTTTGCTCAGCACCTCTTTCAGATGAGGCAGCGCCTCTTTCTTCTTCTCTTTCTTAAGATAAAGCTGGGCAATCTTTTCATGGCCCGCCAGATTATCCGGATAATTTTTCAGAAATCCGGCGAGCATACTTATGGCCTCTGCCTCACGACCGGCGCTTATAAGAGAGTCCACATAACGGTGAATAAAAGCCGGGTCGTTGCCTTTAAGGCCGATCAGCCTTTGGTAATAGGCTGCGGCTTCGCTGGATTTTCCCA
>JASEGX010000136.1 GCA_030017815.1 Thermodesulfobacteriota bacterium
TCAGGGGAAGATTCAGAAACAAGGCGACAGATAAAACTCAAGCAGATTGAAAATGGCCATTTCCAGGTCATCCTATCTACCGGCCAGTTCTTTGGAGAGGGTCTCGATATTCATGCCATAAACTGCCTCATCCTGGCCTTCCCCTTTTCATTCGAAGGGAAGCTGATCCAGTATATTGGCAGGTTAAGAGGAGACAACAACCATAAGGTCATTATGGATTACCGGGACAGCCAGATCCCTTTCCTGGAAAGACAATTCAAACAACGGCAAAGGGTTTATAAAAAGTTATTGAAAATGGGTAAGTGATTTAAGCAGATTCTTCTTTTGGTAAGAAATGCGCTGACCAGAATTCCATGCAACATTTCACAGGCAACATTTCCAATTGACAGAAAAATCTCATCCTGCTACCTTAACCCCAGAAAATTCCTATATATTATATAGGCGAATTCTTTCGCTTTGGTTCTTTTTCTACAGTAATTTAACGAGGTTTGAGAATTATATAGAATTAAAGAACTGGGTACGTAAAGGGTTAATTTACTTCCTTGAGAAGGAACATGGTATAAAACTGTCAACACATGATAAGAGTCTTATAGAACTTGACAAGGCCACCCATAATTTTGATAAAAGACCCGTAATGAATGCATCAGAAAATGACATCTCAATAAAAAACGCTGCTACTCTTTTCCAGAAGATTGGGCTAAAGGTTAAGAGTAAAACTGAAATCACAGAACAGCTCAGGAAAAGAAATATGCTGCATTATCTTCCCAAAAAGAACCTTTTTGCCCCGACTGTTGCCGGCCTTCTCCTTTTCGGCAGGCATCCTGAAACCTATCTTGTCCAGAGCAAAATAAAGGCTGATGCATTCCATGGTGTTGATCCGGTAAATATAATAGACCAGAAGGATATTAAGGGTTCAATCTTTGATATGGTAAAAGATGCCGAGGCCTTTTTTCTAAAAAATATGAAAACTGCTGCAAGGATAGAAGAATTTTCACGAGTGCAGGTTACTGAATATCCTGTGGAGGCACTGAGGGAGGCTGTTATAAATGCTCTTGTACACCGGGATTACGAAATCGCCGGATCAACTGTAATGATTCAGATTTTCAGTAACAGGATCGTAGTAGCAAGTCCCGGTTTGCTCCCTCAGCCTTTAACACTTGAAATAGTTCGGTCGTTCAAATACAAGCCGGTATCCCGGAACCCCATAATAGCCCGAGCCCTGTTTGACATGAAACTCATGGAAGAAAGAGGCGGGGGCTTTAGAAGGATGCATGATACAATATAATAATTTAGCCGTAAAATTTAAGCTATAGTCATAGTGAGGAAGTTTATAGTAGTTCGGCAGGACAGAGGAAACAAGTATCCACGGTAAAGAGGGATGTAATGTTATGACTAAGAGAGTACTGATGATTATGTTTGCGATATTGATATGTCTTTCTATTGTTCCATTTGCAAAAGGAGAAACGTTATTTGGGAAAAATTACGTTGGTGGTGCCTTCGGGATTGTTAAATTTGGGGATGACACTTTGGATGAAATTCTAGGTAATGGCTATGGTTTTAATGCAGGAGGAAATATAAACCTAAACAAGAATATAGACTTACTTCTTGACGTTGGGTATGTGTGGGCAGATGGGGATGCGGATGGATTTGAGGTCGATCTTTCTGGTTTAGCCGCAGGAGCAAAACTTAATTATTTTTTCAAACCAGATGAAAAAGCAAACCCCTTCATTGGGGCTGGAATAGCTGTTGTTAAAAGTGAAGTCGAGGTTTCGGGCTTTGGTGCAGTTGAAGAGGATGACGAGACCGATGTTGGTTTTAGTGTTGATGCTGGGGTTGAGCTTGAATTTACAGAAGAAGTATTGTTCCGATTCGGCCTTGACTATTTTAATATCAATGATGAAGACAGTATAGATGGGTCTGTTTCATTTGGATATTGGTTTAATAAGCAGATTATGGGGGCTATTAGTGGGTCTTATGATTTTGATGATGGAGATGCAGCTGCACAGATCGGTTTGATAGTACCACCGAGCCTTAACATGGTTGAGGCCAGGCGGCAAGCCAGGGCAACGAATCCCTGATACCTGCCCAGAGCTGGATGCGCAAACAGCTCGGCCGGCCTCCCATCGAGAAAGCCTACGTGAATATAGGCATTCCCCTCGGTGGTTCTCACCCGCACCCATTGTTCCTCCACAACATCAGGTAGCTCCTGCAGGGCTCCCCGCTTCAGGGTCGAACCTGCTGCGAGAGTACTGAATGAGTCGTGTTCAGGACGATTATCTTTTGATTCAACCCTCCCTACATTCAGGACCTGCCCCTCCCGGCTCCCGTCCCGGTAGACGGTAATCCCCTTGCAGCCTAGTTGATAGGCCAGCCGGTAGGCACGGTTCACATCCTGCAACGTGGCATGACGGGACAGATTAATCGTCTTGCTTACTGCCGCGTCCGTATGGGCCTGAAAGGCCGCCTGCATCCGCACATGCCACTCAGAAGTAATGTCATGGGCCGTGGCAAAGACCTTCTGCCATCTGTCAGGGACTTCACTCAGGCCCCGGCAGGAGCCATGATTGGCCTGGATCTTCTCCAGAAGACTTTTATCCCACCACCCTTCCCGTTTTGCCACCTCCACAAAGGGATCGCAGATATAGGGGAGATTCTCCCCATCCAGCACATGTTTAGACCAAACCAATGAAAACTCCGGTTCGCAGCCGCCGGAGGTATCCGCAATCATGGAGAGGGTGCCGGTGGGGGCCATTAAAAGGTCGGCACTACAGACCTATTTTTTTCGCTACTGGAAGCGATGTTGTTCGAGTATATTTTCGGGGGTGGCTGCCCCGGCAGCTCCAGCTTTAATTGCTGCAAAAGGCCTACGGGAGGCTTATGTCTCAAACCACCATTATGGCCGTAGCGGAGGAGCTTGCCCGGATCGGGGATGCGAGGGCGCAGGACCTTGCCACCATGCTTTATCCCTATACGCGGCGGGGCCGCTATGGCCGCTTCTTCGACGGGGAGATGACGCTGCACTCGGAAAATCCCTTTGTGGTCCTCGAGCTAGAGGAACTCCGGGGCAAGGGGGATCTCGCCCGGACCGATGCCGGACGTGCGGCGCTGGATAACAGTGACTTTCTCTTCCTCCTGCGCCAGAAACCGGAGAGCCTGTACAGCCTCAGGGAGTCCGGCCGGCTCCTCATGGATGAGGGGCTCTTTGAGCTCCTCTCCAGCATTCACACCGTGCCGGGCCGCTACTCGGAGGTTTATGTGCGGACACCCATCGGGGCCGGGATCGGGAGACTGGTCGTGGACCGCTTCACCCATCTGGTCTATACCACCAACCCGTCTGAATATGCCCGTGTGGAGGAGTATCAAAAACAGGGCCTGACCCTGGTGGAGGCGATTGAGCGATGCATAGAATGATCATCGTAGCGCTGATCAGTGCCCTGGTGGGCGGGCTTGCAGGGGGAATCATTGCTACAAGGCTCCGGTCGGCCACTCCGCCACCGCCCGCACTGGCCGTGGTGGACATAGCAAAGATTGTTGACCGGGAGCGTGCAGGAGTGCTGAAGATGGGCAAAGACCCGGAGGCTGCGGAACAGATGATGGAGAAGCAATTGCTCCGGCTGGCAGAGGTCCTTGCCGGGATGGGACAGGGCCATATTATTTTGAACAAACCCGCTGTCGTGAGCGGAAATATTCCGGACATCACGGAAGCAGTTCTACAGCAGATATCAGGTGAGAGGACGGAAAGGTGACGGAACATAATTCCCTATTCCCTCCCCCCTTGTGGGGGAGGGTCAGGGTGGGGGGTATTTGTGAAACGAATCGGGAAGCTTCTCTCCGCAGCCTGGATCATGGTGATCGTTATCATCGGGCTTGAGGCAACCATGGTCCTGCTCGGCATCTCCATCGGGATCAACCCCACGAAATCCCAGCCCTTCCGGCTCTTTCTGATCCTGAAGAAAAGGCCCTTTAGCCGGGGAGACCTCGTCGCCTTTCGCTTCCCTGGAAGCGAATATTACTCAGAAGGCTCCCTCTTGGTAAAAGAGGTACGGGGGATGTCGGGGGATCGCCTGGAGATCCGGGACAGCCGAACGGTCTGGCTAAACGGAAGGTTTCTGGATACCGTAAGAACGACAGACAGTCGGGGGAAAGCGGTGGAACCCTTTCTCTTTGACGGCGTCATCCCGGAAGGTTATTACTTCCTCTATGCCCCTGCCCCGAACAGCTACGACAGCCGGTACTACGGGCTGATTGATGGAAAGCGGATTGTTGGAAAGGCGATCCCCCTGTTTTAGAGGAGTGTCGATTCATGAACAAGAAATACGTTGTGCTTACCCTCATCGTTTCGGGTATGGCCCTGCTGACGGGCTGCCTGGGAACGATGAACGGGAAAGCGCCTGAAATAATCCATGATCTCGCCGAGAACCGGCAAGAGATCCAGATCGTGGCGGTGCAATATCATTATCCCTATCAGCAGGATGTCTCTTATCTCCCTCGATCATATGATTCCTATACTGAAAGGGATCGATCTCTCTTCCCTCCGCATGGTCATCGTAGGATACACCGACAATACGGGATCACTGGAGATAAATACACGATTGGCCCGGGGGCGAGCCGAAACGGTTTCCGCCTATTTCCGGGAAAGTAGAATCATCCCGAAGGAAATGGCAACGGGTGGCCGTCCGCTCTGCTGTTATGTCTTACCGAATGACATCCCCGAAGGGAGAGCCAAAAACCGCCGGGCCGAGATCTGGATAGAACCTATTGCAGAGGAGGCAGAGGATGAAAAACCGGAGTAAGGCCATTCTAACAGCAAGCCTCTTTGTGCTGGTGGCGGCTATCTCCCTGGTAGGAGCCAGAACGACGGATCGCCTCGGGCCGGTCTATCCCATCACGGAACCCGACTGGCTGGAATGGCTTCCTCAGCAGGCTGAGAAGAAGATGAGGGAAAAACCGCTGACCCTCTCCAGAGAACAGCTCAAACAAGCCATCCAGCGGCAGATGCCGATAAAAGAACTCCCCGAGGCAAAGGTCCCCAGGACCTACTATATCGATCCCTCTGTGAAGGCAAGCCAGCCCGTAGCGGATCATACAGGAAAGATCGTCATCCCTACCGGTGGAAAGATCAACCCCTTAGAGCACCTGCCGGGCTTCAGGCTGTCATTCTCGATGGCACCAGAAAACGGCAGGTGGAATGGGTAAAGAAGACCATTGCTGAAGAAAAGCTGTTGGTCCTTATAACCAAAGGAGACGTCGTGACACTGAGTAGCCGCCTTGGAGCGCCAGTCTATCCTGCCCCGGAAGCCCTCATTGAGCGATTCTCCATCGAGCGGGTACCCATCATCCTGTCAGCAGAAGGGACAATGTTGAAGGCAGAAAAAAGGGTGCCATGAACAGCATCGATATCTTCCTCTGCACCACGGATCACCTCGAAGGCTATCGCATCGAAGCCTATTGCGGCCTCGTCTCTGCCCATGTCACAAGCGGCGTCAACGCCCTCCGGGGCTGGCTGACGGCCTTCCGGGACATTGTAGGAGGCAAGTCCGGATCGTACGAAAAAGAGCTGACCCGGCTGGAAGAACGTGCCATCGCCAAGCTATCCGAAAAGGCAGCCAGCCTCGGAGCAAACGCCATCATGGGCCTTCGATAGGACTACAGCTACATCGGTGGCGACCGCCGCTCCCTTCTCATGCTGGTGGCAACGGGCACGGCATGCAGGATCAGTGGCAAATGCAGCTAATCACAAATAGCACATCTCCTTTTGCATATTTGGTGCACATTTAATGCGCATTATGCACATTTGGTGCACATCAGGGCTGGGTAGGTTCCTGTTTGAGCAGTCTCTCAATCCAATATCGTGGCTCTCTATGCAAATGAGCAACTGCGACAACAATAATTGTCTCAGAATCAATACCATAGATTATTCCATAGGGAAACCTTGATAAAAGACAGCGACGGAGACCATCTTCAATTTCTACGCTTGCAAAAGGATATGCCACAACTCTTCTGACCGCACGGTCAAAATCATCCAAGAATTGCGTTCCAAGTCCGTGAGATTGAGTTTCATACCAGGCAAAGGCATCGTCAACCTCAGACTGCGCAGGTTTTAAAAAACGAATTTTCACCGGGAGCGATACTTATCCATTACCTGATCATAGGGCACTGTCTCTAACCTCCCCGTTCTATATGCCTTCCAACGTTTCCGTGCCTCATCTGCCCAGATACGGTCAATCTCAGGATCGGGCTTGTCAAGCTGAATTAAGATAGAATCTACCAGCTCTATCTTTTCGCTGTCCGACAAAGATTTAATCTTCGCTGCAAGTTCATCGCTAATAGTCCCCATAATATTCCTCCTCTCTGCTCGGCTAAAGAATAAAGAACAGATGCTGAAAAGTCAACCCATCATCTCTCATATCTTCTCCCTCATTACCCGGTGGTTTCTCTGCACCGGTTTCCTAAGTTGTTCATTCTCCCAGAAATACTCAGCCACAAATAAATTGGGGGCGTTAAT
>JASEGX010000001.1:0-25243 GCA_030017815.1 Thermodesulfobacteriota bacterium
TCACGTCCGGTTCTGTGAGAGCCTTAAGGGGCGGTTCCTTGGGGCTACTCGACCACGGTACATATCCTCCCGGGCGCCGTAGGTCCGGATATCCCGATAGAGGATAAAAACATCCATCTCCGAATTCATCTCTTTTAAGTGCAAGGCGCTGGTTATGGCGTGCGTACAGCAAATCTTGCTGCAGTACGGCCTCTCCGCGCTTCTTGATCCGACGCACTGGATAAAGACTGCCGTCTGCGCGTTTTTCACGCGCTCCGGAGTTGCCGCCATCATGCGGTCCAGATCGAACCAGCAAAGGACATTCGGATTCTGTCCATAAAGGTATTCAGAGGTAGAGAGCGGACGTCCTCCGGTGGCCAGGATGGCCACTCCGTGGGTCAGTTTCGAGGAATGCAGTTCCGGACCCTTGCTCACCAGTGTGGTAGTAAAGTTGCCCGCCGTGTCTGACGTAGAACGCACCTCGGTATTGAGGATAACTTCGACTTTTAGATGCCGGGTAACGGCATCGATCAGCCCCTCCAGGTACGCCTCTACCGATTCGCCCTTCCAGGTCCTCGAAAGATTACGGGCCTGCCCGCCGAGGCTATCACTTTTTTCCACCAAACAGGCAGAAAACCCCTGCTCCGCAAGGCTCAGCGCGCTCACCATCCCGGCCACGCCTCCTCCAACCACAAGGGCGGACTTGGTCACCGGAACATGTTTGGGGTAAAGAGGTTTCGCCAACGCTACCTTGGCTACCGCCATCCGCACAAGGTCTTTGGCCTTTGCGGTCGCCTCTTCCGGCTGGCTCTGATGCACCCAGGTATTCTGATCCCGAATATTTGCCATTTCAATCAGGAAAGGATTAAGCCCCGCCTCCCGGATGGTAGACCGGAAGAGCGGTTCATGAGTCCTGGGTGAGCACGATGCCACCACTACCCGGTTTATTCCCTTTTCGTGAATGACCCGCCTAATGCGTTCCTGCGTATCCTGCGAACAAGTAAAGAGGTTCTCTTCCGCGTGTACCACCCGCGGGAGGGCAGCGGCATAGGCGGTTACGGCCGGTACGTCGGCAATTCCTCCGATGTTGATCCCGCAATTACAGACAAACACGCCGACCCTTGTTTCCTGCCTGAGTACGTGTGTTTCATGCGGCAGCATCTTGGAAAGCGTCTTGGTATGTCGAACGCCTGCTAGCGCCTGCGAGGCGGCACAGGCAGCCGCACTGGCTTCCATTACGGAACCGGGAATATCCTTGGGTTCACGGAAGGCCCCGCAGACGTACACGCCGGACCGGGACGTCCGGGCCGGGGCGAAACTGGAGGTCTCTGCAAACTGATATCCGTCCAGGTGTACATCGAGTCTCTTGGCCAGGTTCACGGTGCTTTCCGCCATCCTCATTCCCACGGAGAGCACCACCATATCAAATACCTCTCTCACCACTTCTCCGGCCTCTGTCGCGTATCGTATACTCAAGTCATCCGTGCCGGGCACACGTTCGACGGAATGGATGCGGCTACGGACGAATCGCACCCCTTTTTCCTGTTCCGCCCTTTGATAATACTTCTCAAATTCCTTCCCGTAGGTACGCATATCCATATAGAATATGGCGGTATCGAGTTCCCCCTTGCTGTGTTCCTTGGCGATAACCGCTTCTTTAATGGCGTACATACAGCACACAGATGAACAGTATCCATTCCGGCAGCGGTTTATATCCCTGGAACCCACGCACTGGAGCCAGGCGATCCTTTTCGGTTCCCTCTGGTCGGACGGCCTGACCAGGTGTCCGCGGAAGGGGCCGGAAGCGCTAAGCATCCGTTCCAGGGCAACGCTCGTCACCACGTTGCGAAGCGTGCCGTAACCGTAGGTGTCAAACTCGCCGGGATCAAACGGTTCAAATCCCGGGGCCAGGATAACCGAGCCTACTTCGAATTCCACGATCTCTTCTTTTTGATCAAAGTCTATGGCCTTATTCTCACAGTATTTCAGACAGGCCATACACCGGCCCTGTTTGCCGGCCTCAAGGCTCCTGAAATATATGCAGTTTTGGCGGTCGATGGTGTACTTCATGGGTACGGCCTGGGGATATGGCACGTAGATGGCCTTCCGCTTGTCCAGGCCGGAATTGAAGTCGTTTTTTACCTCTTTGGGGCACTTTGACGCGCAAACACCGCAACCAACACATTTATCTTCATCAACATACCGCGGACGCTTTATTACCCTAACCTTCAGGTTTCCTTCTTCGCCGTGGATACAGTCAACCTCCGCGCAGGTAATCAGCCGTATATTAAGGTGTTGCCCACATTCTACGAGCTTCGGGCTCAGGATGCACATTGAGCAGTCGTTCGTGGGGAAGGTCTTATCCAATTGGGGCATCGTCCCCCCTATGGCCGGAGACCTCTCCACCAGATACACATAGTATCCCGAGTTCGCGAGGTCCAGGGCAGCCTGTATCCCTGCGATACCGCCGCCTACCACCATCACCGCGCCCACAGGCCCTTTTTTCCCTTGATCAGACATGTTTGATTACTGGTCCTTTTCCTTTGCTGTGGTTGCCACCAAAGTCTTAAGTTTCACCGCCCCGATCTTACGGTAAACCTCCTCGGGAGACTTTCTCTCTCCATCCACCGTCAGGAGGTCCCGCTCAATGGAGATTCCAAAAAGCCGTTCATTCTCTTCCAGATAGGGCAGGATAAGCCGCCAGTCTTCTCTTGTCATATCCGTGAATATCCCGCCGTTCAATTGCTCATCAACGAGCAGTCTGTGGGGGTCTCGGACGTAAATCGCCCCCCCGGAGGCAAGTGAAAAGATATTTGAGCCGGGATATGGTGTGGCCTGGGCACGGACCGTGCCGTCATCATCGAACTCCACGCCGTTGACAATGACAAAGCCACCGCCTTTGTACGGATCACCGGCCATGAAAGACTCTGCGAGGTAGTCCAGGGCCGTGCCATTAATTACCACCCGCGGATGCCCCACTCCATTGATGAGCGGCCGGCCGGCGGCATTGCCCATTATATAGACCTCTCCCCCCTTGGCACCATACATGAAGGTCTGGCCGACATCACCATAAACCACCAGTTTCCCGGTTTTGAGTATCTGACCGATCTGGTCTTGCGCGTTCCCGTGGACGTAGATGCTCATTCCGTCGATTCCTGAGGCCAGGTAATCGCCGGAACTCCCGTAGACATCAATCCGAACATCCTGCGTGTCCGGACCAAATCCACTTCCCAGGAAGCGCTGTCCCCGGTAACCATAACAGATGAAGCAACGCCATCCTAAAGTATAGGCGTTACAAACGAGACGGGCATCGCAATCGTCTCCTTCGGGCGGAAAATCCCTCGCGTTCAGGACCAGCGCCTTCTCTCCGTCCTTTGGCGGACGAAGAAGATTCCCGGTTTCCGCCTTTATCAAACGGTAAACACTGGACGAATTACTTCCAATAGGCGCAATGCCCTCCAGGATCGTCTCCAGAGTCTCTCGGACAATACGGAGCACAGAACTCCGTTTCAGAGACCCGGTAGGATAACGAAGGTCATTCAGGAGCGTAAGCGCCTCGATAGCAGTCTCCCGATGCCCGTCACTCCGGGATGCCTGTTCGCTTATAACTTCACAGCAGCAGCGAAAGAGTGCAAACTCTCCGCGGAGAAGGACTCCCCTGAGTTCTTCGCAAAGAAGGTTCGTCTTTTTCCCTTCCAGGCACCTGGAAATAGTAGCAACAAGGGACTCCGCATCTTCCGGGGCCTCAATGGCAAGGCTCAAATCGCAATGTTTCCGGCTCTCCGGCAGCCTGACCCGGTGTCCGAACTTGTCCGTGCAGACGATTCTCTTCCTCTTCTGATTATCCGGATCATCTGTCAGCGTAAAAATAAAGGCCCCGCCGTCCGTGTGGCTTCCCCCCCGCGCATTCCAATACTTGTCAGCCACGCTGGAGATACGGCTATCCTCAGCCGCCAGCCCCGCCAACGTGGCGTCAATGGCCTGTTTCTCCGAGCAAATAAGCCCTACCTGCACGTCACCGTCATGAAAGGCAAAGACCTGGGGCCGCAGCATGGCTGTGTCCGTGATACCTATCAATTGAAACTGTTTCTGGTAAAAATCGTTCCGTGCGATGATGAAAAACCACGGTCCGTCAGGGGAACCGTGGATATGGGTGGTTTGAATAAGGTGGTATATCTCCTGCTTTTCCGGCGGAAGCTGATCGAAGTCCATCTCAGTGGTGGGTGCGAGGGCCTCAATAATGTATTCAAGCGGATAACCGTACACCCGATTCAGAAGATCAAAAATCAGCACTGAAACTTCTGTATCCGTCTGGAAGTGTGGATAGAGATTCCGCTGTCTCAGGTATTCCGTAACCGAATAGTAGTTGGCAAAATCGCCGTTGTGCACGAGAGCCTCGTCGAGGCCCACAAAGGGGTGCGCGCCCGCGGGATGCCAGACCCGTCCCTTGGTGGGGTAGCGCTGATGGGCAATCCAGGCATGGGCTTTGAAGTCCTCCAGTTGGTAATAACGAGCCACATCTTCGGCATAGCCGACTACCTTAAGTACCATCATATCCCGGCCATGAGAGAGCACAAAGGCGTGCTTCACCCCTTGCGTCTCGTAGAAAGTCCGGTTGAGGCGGATTGAATTCTGATAGATAAACTCGTCTTCCGCCCGCCTCGGGTCCATGTTTTCAAACCCGTTTTTTTCTATGAACGACTTAAGGACCTCAGGCTTCACGCGCACAAAATAGCGCCATACATCCGGCGGTCTTATCTCCAGGCTTCCAATCTCGCGGTAATCTTCAACTGTAGGAACGCGCTGAGAAAAATCCACGTTCATAAAGGGAGTAATACACTTGTCCTCTACCGTCTGCCGTGCCTGCGGGTCGAGGAGGGCAATCTGAAGGAGGTAACTATTATCCAGAATCTCCCGCGAGACACCCACATCCCCGGGAACGAGACCTACGGCGGCGATACCGCCTCCCTTGCCGTTCCCCCGGTTGTGCATAAGACGGGATGGCTCCAGGATGTGTTTCCCGCCTACCGGTATGCTGCAGGCAAATCCGGTGACCCCGCATCCGCCTTCCTCATCGGCCTTGTAGCGTATCTCCGGAGGCGTCGGATAAAGCCTTTTTCTCGATTGAATTATGGCGTCGCTGAATAATTTCTTCATAATCGAGGTGTCTCAAACAATCGGTTCTTCCCACCAGTTCCCGAATATCCCGCATCCCCAGTTTTCTAAGGATCTCTATCAACTGGTGCCTCCAGGCGGCAAAGAGGTTTATCAGCCTCTGGGTGGCCCAGTCTTCATCGATCAATTTGGAAAGCTCGGGATCGGTAGTCGCGATTCCTCTGGCACAGCCCCGGCCGCTTTCGCAGGTCGCGCAGCGGATACATTCCACCGCCACCATCTCGGAGGTCCCCACCACCACACCGTTCGCGCCGAGCGCGATGGCCTTTGCCACATCGTACGCGGTACGAATGCCGCCGCTCACAATCAAAGTCATCTCATCCCGAATCCCTTCCTCCTTGAGGAAGTTGTGCACTTTCACGATCGCGTATTCGATCGGCATCGCGATATTCTTCTTGGCAATATCCGGAGCGGCGCCCGTCCCCCCGTAACTTCCGTCCAGATGAATGATATTGGCGCCGGCGTGGTAACTACCCACAGCGACCATATCCACATCGGTAGGAGTGGACACCTTTACAGATACCAACGCCCGGGGATTGATATGTTTAATCCAGTCCACGTGTTTTTTGTGATCTTCCACAGAATAGACACTGTGGAATGGGAACGGTGAAAACAGGGCGTTCCCCGGCACCGCCTCACGCATCTTGGCCACGGCAGGCGTCACTTTGTCACCCAGGAGGTGGCCCCCTAACCCCGGCTTCGCCCCTTGGGCGTATTTGAACTCTACGATGCGCACCCGCTGGATGGTATCTTCCCGCACGCCAAACAGACCGGTGGCCACCTGGGTGATCACGTGGTCGTCGTAGGGGTAAAGCTCCTCCGGATACCCTCCCTCGCCCGTGCAGGTAAAGGAGTTCCAGGCCTGGTACGCCCTGGCCCGCGCGATCATGACGGACAGACTGATAGACCCATACGACATGCCGCCTCCGTACACCGGCATATCAATTTCTACCTCCGGACGGCTGTCATTGCGTCTGTTTAACGAAATACGCAGGGAAACCTCGTCATCCGGGACCGCGTCCGGTTCCCTCCCGGGAGGAAAGCAGAACTCAATACGGTCAAAACCGCCCCCGGAATCTCCTATTTTATATTCGATATCCCCCGGAGGGACCTCGCCGGTCTCCGCCATATACCAGGTGCTAATGAGAAGTTCGGGCGTCCACCTTTTGTCGCCGAGTACTTCCAATATCGGGTTCAACCGGACGGAAAGGGCGTTCTGCGGACACTGACGGACACAGTAAAAATCATTATTCTCACAGGCAGCCCCGATACAGCGATAATCTTTAGGACGCGCCATCGTCTTGCCGGCGAATTCATGTACGCCGTACGGGCAAATATCGGCACACTTGCCGCACGCGATACACTCCTTACTCCGGCGGACTATGTACTTACCGATGGCATTTCGGAAGCGTGACGGCGTAACCCTTACCTCCGGCCTGCCACTATGAGCAGTCCCCTCCGGTCCGGTTTCTGATTGCAAGGCTGCGTTCATATTTCGAATGGAACTCAATTTCCTACACTCTCTCTTTTCTTTCTCTTGCCAAAAACCTTCCCGAAGGTCTCCTTCTCGATGTCATCAAAGAACATAGCCCGGCCGACCTCTCCCCGCAGGCGTCGTATCTCACGGATCCCCATGGCGCCGAGCACCTCGATCAACTGGTTCCGCCACGCCGCGATAAGATTAAGAATACGGCTCTTACCCCATTCCGGATGAATATTCTCCACCTCGACCGGGCATGACAGTCCCGCTTCACAGCGAAAACAGAGGCGGCACTCAAGGGCCAGCAAAAGGGGAATATCTAAGGCCACGGCATCCGCCCCGACGATAATACTCTTGGCCACGTGCTCAGCCATGGCAATCCCGCCGCTCGCAAAAAGGGTAATCTCGTTCCGGCAGCCCGCCTCAACCAGTCTCATGTGTACGGAACGGACCACGTCCTTGACAAATCGGGTCCCGTTTCCGGACGCCACGTTACCATCCCGATCCGCGCAAAGATGCAAAATATCCGCGCCAGCCCTTGTAAGCGTTAAGGCCTCTCCCCCGCTGCGCTCACCGAGCCGCACCCTCACCATAATGAGCACGTCCGGATAAGCAGCTCTGATCCGGGAGAGCCCTGCCTCTGTTTCATCTGAAAGCTGGATTTCAATAATCCGCGCGCCCCGGATGAGTTCTCCGTGCGTGTCAATCTCCGCCTCCGTCAACAAGGGAATAAGGTGCGCTTTATAAGGTTCGAGGTAAGGTTTCCATTCCTTAACCGGCGCTATCATGAATGTATCCATGGCCTGTGCCGCTTCGGCCATAGCCAGAAATACGCTTTCACTCAGACTCCCCAGGGGCAGGTCCTTGAGTATGATGGGGATAGGTATCTCGATCTTTTTGGGCGCATCCCTAACCACGTGCCCCGCCGCGTCAAACCGGAGACAAGGGAGCGATCTTCCCAGGTCAACGACCGTATTGATGTACTCACGTCCATGGATACCGTCGCGGGTGGGACGGACAATCTCTGACATATCCGTCCACATATCATCAAACCCCGGCCCCGAAAAGGGCCCTCCATACCCCGCCCCGGATACCGGTATTCTCCCGGTTTCCGCCTGAAACCACTGTCCGCGTATGATATCCGGCGTCCAGTAACTGTTTCCCAGGCGTTTATATTCTGCATTGGCGACTTTGGTGATGACTTGTCCCGGGCATGATTGCACGCACCGCAAACAATTCTTACACAGCGAATCGATGGTATCGGTCATCTGTCGCACATCAAATGTACGCTCATTATATACGTCATAGATGCACTGGCGTTTGACGCACTTAAAACATCGGAGGCAGCCGCCCTCCCAGTCTAAAATAGTGGACTTCCCGATAGGAGTAAATCGTGGGGGTGATGTCTTTGTCGGTATACTGTACTTCTTGGGCAACTTCGACCCCTTCTATTCGCCTTTTACTTCCAGGGCTTCTATCCTGCGAATCATCGTTCCAACTGCCTGTTCCATACACTCGCAGCCTGGTGTTCCGAGGTGAAACATTTCCAGCCTTTCACCACCGAGACTAATCTCATCCAACAATCTTTTTGTATAGTTGACCAATTTCCCGGCCCTGCGGCATCCGTCCACGAGCGAACAATCATCGGTCGCACAACCCAGGACAAAGACACCGTCTACGCCGGACTCAAAGGCCTTCATGAGGGCAAGCATATCGGCCTTGCTGCTGCACGGCGATACGGACACTTTGACGGTCGATTGACTTTGCAGCCAATCCTTGCCGGTCAACTCCTTCTCCTCGTTGAGCGCATGCTCGCAACAAAAACCTATGATTTTACAGGGGGGCGCCAACGCAAGATACCGCCTTTCCGTAACACAAGATATGGTCGAAACGAATTACAGTGACACAAAAAAGGAATGCTCCCTTTCCGTGCCTCCCCTCGACTTCTTTGTGTATTGGATCAGACGGCTTTGTCGTTACCTTCGGGGATTAGCAGATGATTCCCTCTTGTCAACACACACGCGAGAGAAACCCACGTAACACAAAAACGCTTTCTTTTCGTGTCCCCCTCAACTTCATTGTGTGTCGGCTAGACGGCTTTGTCTTGACCTTTGGGGAGTTAATTCGGAGGGATAATTATATTACGAAGTAATTTTTAACATATGACCATGCGCTTGTCAATCAAAGTGAAAATTTTCTTTTTCGTAAGAAAGGCGGGCAGAAAAAATAGCAGGTCCTCCGGGCCTGGGTTATACTGATTTGAAATAATCTACCAGTATGCGAGGGTCATTGCTGCCGATGCCGTCAACTTGCATGTCGACATACGGCTTTAACATATCGCGGTTATCGATATTCCATATAAAAACTTTTAAACCTTCTCCGTGCGCTTGTTCGACCAATTCTCTGCTTACAAAGGCGTAATTCATGACCAGTGCGTCCGCCGAAGCATTCCTGGCCATACAGGCGTCCACCGGGCATCCCACCAGGAGCACGCCGGTCTTGATACGGCTGTCCATCTCCTTTACTCTCTTTACCGCCATGTGCCAGAAGGAGATAACATAAGCGCCGCCATAGAGGCTATGCTTATTTATGAGCCAAACAACCTTGTCTTCTATCCCCTCTTCTTTTAATTCGATGATGAGTTTTACCCTGCCCCTTACAAGCCCGATCACCTCTTCGAGGGTCGGTATCCGCTCAGCCTTACCCGCATCCAGCTTTTTTATCTCCTCAAGGGTATAACTCCCTACCGGACCCTTTCCATTAGTGGTGCGGTCAACCGTTGAATCATGGATAACGACAACCTCCTTATCTTTGGTCAGATGGACGTCGATCTCCACGGCATCAACCCCGATATCCATGGCCCGCCTTATGGAAAGCAGGGTATTCTCAGGCTCTAGAGCCTTGGCCCCGCGATGCCCCATAATCATCATATCGACTAACCTCTTATCTCGCAGTATTTTCAGACTGGTTTCTCCCGTCCAGCTACTACCTGGCAATCATGGCCCGCATCCTATCTCCGGCATTTTCCACATGATCTGCGATTTCGCCGAGCGTCTCCACTAACCGGATCAGATGAAAGATGGTTACAGCATCCGTCTCCTTGGCAAAAATGTCGTGCTTGAGTGTGGCTTCGAGTATGTCGGCCTGCCCTTCTTTCTTTCGCAATTCCCGGACGTGTTCCTTTACAATGTTCCGGTCTTCTTGGGAAAAAGTCTTAAAGTACCGCCGCGCGTCTGTAAGCATCTCATTAAGCCTATCGATCGGGTCAAGAACAGAATCTACCAGAAAAAGTATCCCCCCCCGGAAATATTCTGGAATCTTATCGGCAGGTCTAAAGGACAGCCAGTCCAGCACATGTTCAAAACAATCGATTACTTTGTCCTGTTCTTTCAGGTAGTCGAAAATCTGGAACTTATCTACAGGCAGCAGAGTCCCTTTGGGGAGATGACCTCTGATACGTCTCTTCACTGCGTCGGCCTGATGTTCCAGATCCGACACCTCTTGCCTGGCCCGTTCAAAGGACTCGCACTCAGCGTTTAGGTAACACTTTACTGCAATGCGAAATATTGCGGCTCCGTCTCTGACCTTCTCCGCATGTTCCTGAAGTCCCTCAAAGGGTGAAGTCATAAACATGGATAAGATAGGTATGCGCATAAGCCCTCCACTTTAGAAAAATATCAAACATAGAATCTTATAAATAACCATACTGGTGATGGCGGAAGCAGGAACCGTGATAAACCAGTAAAGCATAATCTGGAATACTATCCGAAAATTCACCGCCTCGATACCTCTGGCCAGACCTACCCCAATCACGGAGCCGACCGCGGCATGGGTGGTGGAGACGGGAAGCCCCAGTTTTGAGGCCACCAGAACGGTGGTTGCCGCCCCAAAATCGACTGCAAATCCACGTGTGTTGGTCAGGGTCGTGATTTTATGCCCTACGGTTTCAATGACCCGATGTCCCCACATGAAGATGCCACAGGCGATACCGACGCCCCCGAATAGAAGAAGGAAAACGGGTACAGCAACCTTTCCACCGATGGTTCCGGTTTTTACAAAAAAATAAATAACCGCCAACGGGCCAATGGCATTGGCCACGTCATTGGCCCCTATTGACAGGGCCACATAGCAAGAGGTGCCGACCTGGAGATGACGAAAGATGTCTTCAACACCTTCTTCTCCGTGTTTCTTCATATACCGCTGCAAAATAACCTTCCCTACATAGCCGACCACGCAAGCGCCAACCAGACCGATTCCTATAGAAGACACCGTCCCCAGTGCCATCTTTTTACCCAGGGGGGTTTTAAAAAGGAAAGAAAGTATTACAATAAAAAACGTTATACCAATAAAATAGGGAGATAATCTAATAGCTCTGCCCAGGAGATCTTCCTGTATTAATATATACCGATAAATAACTTTAAACATCACAAATGCCAGGATCATACTAAAAAAGGGAGCCACAATCCAACAGACTACGATTATAACCAGCTTAGACCAATTGACTACAGAGAAGCCTCCGACCATAATACCAAAACCGACCATGGCCCCGACAATGGAATGGGTAGTGGAGACCGGAAGGGCTTTCCAGGTGGCAAAAAAGACCCACAGTGCAGAGGCAATAAGTGCAGACAGAGCCCCGATTATCACCAGCTTCGGATCGGCCATGACTTCTGGAGAAACAATCCCTCTACGGATGGTATCAGTGACATGAGACCCGACAAAGACCGCACCCAAGATATTCAGAATACCGGAGATGAAAATGGCCTGTCTTATGGTAATGGCCTTGGCACCCACGGCCGAGGCCATGGCGTTTGCCGTATCATTAGCCCCGATGTTCCAGGCCATGTAAAACCCAAAGATATAACCCAGGATTAGAATCGTATATTCAAAGGTCATGATTGCCCCAAATTAGGACGTCCGCCCAAGGCGGACTGATATCCGCAGAAAACTATTTTCTCAAGCAAATTACCAAATGCCTTTCGTTTAAGCTCTGGTTTGGTGCCAAACTTAAGTAAAAGTCCAACCTCATATCGTTTACTTTTAGATAACTTAACATCCTGATAATCTGCGTTCATCCGCGTCCAAAAAAGAAAATTCCTAACCTATCGGGTTAATTGATTTTAATCCGGAATCATGCGGCGTCCAAGGATCTGTTCAAGTTCTATAAGGAAAAGGTCATGATCCCGGTAAAGGATGGTCTTTAATCCCCGATGGCTTGCACGCTCAATATTTCCTGGATGGTCATCCACGAACAACGTCTCCGACGCTAAGACGCCAATCGTTTGTATAACATCGTCAAATATGGTTAGATCCTTTTTGCCCTTGCCCAGATAGTAACTGTTAAACACCCGGTCAAATTCGCGGAAGAAATGATCTCTTTCATTCAGGATATCCAGCCAGTTGGTCTGGTCACTGAGGATACCGGTTACGAGTTTGTCACGGCGCAGAGAGCGCGACACCTCAATCATTTTCGGACGCAGTACAAAGCACTGGAGTATCTCACCGGTCAGATCTGAATCACTCCCGCGAATACCGGAACGCCGGCGCATCATATCCCAGAATTCCATCTCAGTGCCCCGTCCCAGCACATAGCCAGAGGCATAGATCACCTCAACCGCCAGACGGTGCAGGGCCACCGGATCCATCCCATTTTGCCGGGCAATGGCCTTAAGCCCTTCGCGAAAACCTTCTTCCGCCAGTACTCCGCCGTAATCGAAGAGTACCGCCCGTATTGGTAAGACCGCGTCGATGGCTTCACCTCTTGGTTATAGTTATGCCAGCTTTATAAAGGAAAAAGGGGGAAAGGACAAGTTTTTAAAACGAGGGTTTCTTATGTCTATTTCGAAAGTCGGCAATAACCCGCTTTATATCCTCAAAGAATTCTTGTTCGATTGAGCAGGTCTCACACTGGTAGTTATTCGGGCAGGGAGAAAGTGAGAGTTTACCCAGGTTCATGCGACGCAGTTTTGGTGTTTCTTCGTCAGGGACCATCTCAATACAGCCTGTAGGGCAGATATACGTGCATGAACCGCAGCCGATACAGACATCCGAGGCCACCCTAAAGGGGGTCGCCACTTCGCGTTCCGTACCCCGATTGGCCAGACCAATGGCCCCGACCCCCACGACCTCCTCGCAAAAACGGACGCAGAGCCCGCACAGGATGCACTGTTTTTCCTCTTTTTTCTTAAACCGGGAGAAATCGATGCCCATCTGTCTGGCCAGGGTCTGTATCAACGGTACATCCGGGCATCTTGCCAGTAAGAGTTCCACGATTACCCTTCTGATTTTTCTGACCCTGGGTGTATCGGTAAAGACCTCCATCCCCCCTTCTACCGGAAAGTTGCAGGACGTCACCAACCTGGACTGCTTATTCTGAATAACTTCCACCATACAGAGACGACACGACCCATACGCCTTGAGGGCCTCGTGGTAACAGAGGGTGGGAATAAAAATACCCGCTTTCCTGGCTGCATCAATAATCGGAGCGCCGCGGTCGATCTGGACCATCTGGCCGTCAATTATTATGGCTACCTTCACTCTTTTTCTCCTACGGCTATTTGACCCTGATTGCTTCCCGCTTGCATATACTGTAACAGATACCGCACTTAATACACCGCTGAGGGTCGATCACATGGGGCTTCTTTTTTTCACCAAAAATGGCCTCCTGTGGACATCTGAGCCGGCACAGGGTGCAACCGTTACACCGCTCCTGATTAATAACATATTCAAAGAGGTTTTTGCATACACCGGCCGGACATCTTTTTTCAAATATGTGGGCCTCGTATTCATCCCGGAAGTAGCGGATGGTGCTGAGCACGGGGTTGGGAGCGGTCCCACCCAGGGCGCACAGAGAGGCCGTCGTCATAACACCGGCAAGATCGCTTAATAATTCAATATCACCTCTCTGCCCCCGGCCCTCGCAGATATTTTTCAATATCTCATGCATCTGTTTCAGGCCTTCCCGACACGGGACACATTTGCCGCACGACTCAAACATCAGGAAGTGGATAAAATACCTTGCGACATCCACCATGCAGGATGTTTCGTCCATCACGATCATACCGCCCGAACCCATGATGGCCCCGGCGTCTCTAAGACTGTCATAATCAACCGGCATGTCTATTTTACTGATGGGGATACAGCCTCCGGACGGCCCCCCGGTCTGAACCGCCTTAAAACGCTTACTCTTCCTAATCCCGCCCCCGATATCAAAAATGATTTCGCGGAGAGTGGTCCCCATCTTCACTTCGACCAGCCCCGTGTTCTTGGCCTTACCTACCAGCGAGAATATCTTTGTCCCCTTGCTCCCGGCCGTTCCCATATCAGAATACCAGGGAGCGCCGTTTAAGACTATCTTGGGGATATTGGCAAAGGTCTCTACATTATTCAGAACAGTGGGGTTGCCCCACAGTCCTTCGATGGCCGGGTAAGGCGGCCTGGCCCGCGGGGTGCCGCTTTTGCCTTCGATTGAGATTATAAGGGCCGTTTCCTCCCCGCACACAAAGGCGCCCCCGCCTCTACTTATCCTGATAGTAAAGTCAAAACCCGTACCTAAGATATCATGGCCTAAAAGGCCGTATTCTTCGGCCTGCTTTATGGCCATGGATAAGTGCTGAATGGCTATCGGATATTCGTCCCGGACATATATAATCCCTTCACGCGCCCCGATGGCAAAACCGCCGATGATCATTCCCTCGATGATACTGTGCGGGTCGCCCTCCATAAGGCTTCGATCCATGTATGCACCGGGGTCGCCCTCATCACCATTGGCTATAATGTACTTTGTGTCACCCGGCGCTGAGCTGCAAATCCTCCATTTTATACCGGTCGGGAAACCACCGCCGCCCCGCCCCCGTATTCCTGAGGCCACAACCGTTTCCACTACCCCGGCCGGAGTCATAGCGGTCAGGCCTTTGGCCAGCGCAGAATATCCACCAACCGCGATATAGTCTTCTATATTTGTCGGATCGATCCGGCCGCTGTTATGAGAAACGACCTTCTTCTGCTTTTTGTAAAAAGGGATATCATTTTGAGACACGACTGCTTCTTTAGTCGCCGGGTGTTTCCATAATAATCGATCTATGACTTTATCCTTTAAAGCGGTCTCGGAAACAATATCCGTAACATCTTTAGTCCCCACCCGGCAGTAGAAACTATTAGTCGGCTCAACGACCACAATCGGGCCCATTTCACAAAAGCCGTGACAGCCGGTCTTTTTGATTTCTACCTTATCTTGAAGCCCCTTTTCTCTTATTTCGTTTTCAAAGGCGTCGATAACCTTCCCGGACCGTCTGGCCTGACAACCAGTGGTGCAGCAAACCCCGATTACAACCTTTTCCGGATCTCTCTTCGCAAGAATCGATTGCCGCAATTCTTCCAGGTCTGAGATGGTTCTAATCCTGTGCATCGGGTAACCTTTTCGACTCCGGATAATATTTCGAAAGAATTTTCTCGATCTTGCCGGGATGTACGGCGTCGTAATAATCCTTGCCTACCACGGTAACCGGCGCCAGGGCACAGGCGCCGAGGCAATTGACTGTCTCCAGGGAAAAGGTGAGGTCTTCCGTCGTCTCCCCCTCTTCCACATTGAGCAGCCTCTTTACTTGTTCCAGGTTCCGCGCCGCGCCGCCGAGGTGACAGGCGGTGCCGCAACAAACCCTTATGATGTGGCGTCCTCTAGGTACCAGGCTGAAACACTTGTAGAAAGTGGCAATGTCGAAAATCCTTGTCAGGTTGAGTTCCAGCTTCCCGGATACGTAGCGAAGCATTTCCTGTGGCAAATAATTCTCGATCTCCTGTAAATCCTGCATGATGCCGATTACTTCTGAGTGCCGGTAGCCGTGCTTTTCTAATATAGAGTCAACTTTTTTAAGGTCCATCTTTAACCTGCTTTCGCCGTATACTTTCGCCAGCAGGGCATGCTATGCGTCCCCTGCAAGCCTTCTTTCACCTTCATAAACATGGTACGGCGGCATAGATCCTGTAAATAGGCATTAACCGGCTCCAACCGTTTCAGGAAGTCATCGTCAACGCGCCCCTCGGCCAGCGCCATTTTTTGCAGCTCGGTGGCTATACGTGCGAACTTTATCCCTTGCGGACAAACGAAATAGCAGGAGTTGCACAGGCAGCAAAACCAAATAAGGTCAGATGAAAGAACCTCATCCCTCATACCCAGAATGATCATGTGTATGATGCGCCGCGGGTCGAAATCCTCTATGACCTCCCGAACCGGGCATACCCCCGTACATGACCCGCAGGAATAGCAGGGCTTTATCTCCTCCAGGCCTATCTTCTCGGCGATTTCGTATTTGAAATTAGGATCCGCTTGAGTTAACAGAACTGTTTCCATACGGTACTCCGCTCCAGATCTTTCTCCTGCCCAGCGTGTCGATACAGTACTTGACCCGTTCCGCTGGAAGATTAAGCAATTCCGCCAGCTCTGCGATGTCGTTCTTGTTTTTCTGAAGGAACAGGAGAGTCTCGAAAATGTCCATTTCATCAACTAGCGTTGCTCTCAGTTTGTCTTCAGAGGGAAAATCGGTGCTGCTTTCCTTCATCTCTCTCGCCTGTTTTGCAAAAGCCGCTCGCAGCTTCATGCCCTCCGTAGCCAGCTTGGCAGCCTCTAGCTTGCGCAGCAGAAGCTGGCGATCAACGCCCTCACTTCGCCCTACCGGGCCAAAGTTTCGGATTCGATGGGAGAAGTCGGTTACCACCTTGACAAAACGCGGGCCTTCGGCAGCAGAGACCCATTCCAGCCCCACCCTTCCCTTGTCCACTCTAACCTGATCCAGGATGGTGTGGATGAATTTGATCCTTTTTATGGCTTCGTAATTACCGGACCGGTAATGACATTCGCCAAGGTGTCACCCGCCAATGAAAATCCCGTCCGCCCCTTTGACAAAACCGTCCAAAATAAAGACGGGATCTATCCTGCCGGTACACATGACCCGTATAGCCCGAATGTAGGGCGGATACTGAAATCGGGCCACCCCCGCGGCATCCGCCGCCGCATAGCAACACCAGTGACATAAAAATCCAAGTATTTTAGGTTCATTCACCATACTCTTGTTCCTCAAGTCGAATATCTCGATTCAATCCCTGAATCACCAATCCCTATGAACCATCTGCCCCAAAAGCCGCAATCTGAGCACTGATCTGGCCGTGCGTAAACCGGCCCATGCTGATGGCCCTGGCCGGGCAGTACGAAGCACAAACGCCGCATCCCTTACACGCTGCCGCGATAACTTCGGCCTTTTTAAGTTTACCCACTTTCGTCATCCGGATTGCAGTATAAGGACAAAAGGACTCGCAAATTGCACAACCGATACAGACATCAGGGTCACAGGAGGCCACAATGGGTTCAGCTTTCACGTAGCCTTTAGCCAGCAGTATGGCCGCCCGGGAGGCCACAGCCTTGGCCTGGGCGATCGATTCATCGATCGGTTTTGGGAATTGGGCCATGCCGCAAATATAAATCCCGTCGACATACGAGTCCACCGGTTTAAGCTGGACATGAGACTCCAGCAAAAAGCCATCGGCAGAACGTGGTACCGGTAATGCCTCTTCCAGGGTCTCATTTTTTTGCGAGACAATCGCTGTACTCAGGGCTAGGTAAGTGGCATCAATCCTAACACGCTTCCTAAGGACTAAATCCTTGACTGTAACCCGAAGCTTTCCGTCAATTTCATTCACTTCGGGCTTACTATCCTTTTCATAACGGATAAAGATAACCCCTTGCTCCCTGGCCAGCCGGTAATAGTCTTCATGAAATCCGTAGGTCCGCATATCCCGGTAGAGGACGCAGACATTGGCGGCTGGATTTATCTCTTTAATCTTCAGGGCGTTTTTGATCGCCATGCTGCAGCAGATGCTGCTGCAATATGGATGCGTCTCGTCGCGGGAACCCACGCATTGTATCATTACTATGGAGTCCCCTGGGGCCGGGACGAATCGGCATGTGGCCAGGTCTGCCTCCAATTCATGCTGCAGGAATACTTTGCTGCTTTTGCCATAGAGGTATTCATCCGGCCTGTAGGGCGTAGCGCCGGTAGCCAGAATGATGATCCCGTGCCGCAGTTTCTCTTTCTTTTCACCTGAAAATCCCCCTGTATCCCCCTTTTCCAAAGGGGGACTTAACGGGTGCCCCCCTTTAGTAAAGGGGGGTGAGGGGGGATTTATTTCATTGTCCTTTGTGTCGCCATGCGACATATGTGTTTCATTGTGGTTTTGCCTTATAGTGAGCACTGTCTCAAAATTGCCTACAAACCCGCTGACACTTTCTATCTCCGCCTCTGTAAAGAGGTGAATCAGTTCATGGCCCTTGACCTTAGCAACCAGTTGTTGAAGATAACGCTGCGGGTCTTCCCCTTCCAGAGTGTAATGGATATTATGGAGATTGCCGCCCAGTTTAGCTGTTTTCTCAACCAGATAACATTCAAAGCCCTGCCCGGCCAATGACAACGCCGCCGTCATACCGGCCAGTCCGCCGCCGATAATCAACCCTTTCGGGATTACGTCTATAACCGGCTCAGAGAGCGGTTTAATCAGCCTGGCTTTGGCCACAGCCATGCGAATCAGGTCTTTGGCCTTTTCTGTGGCCGCCTCCTTTTCATGCGCATGTACCCAGGAGCACTGATCCCTGATATTGACCATCTCCAAAAGACACCGGTTTAGCCCCGCCTCTCTTATGGTCTCTTGAAATAGCGGTTCGTGCGTCCTCGGAGTACAGGCGGCAACAACCACCCGGTTGAGCTTTTCCTTATCAATAGTTTCCTTGATCAGGGCCTGTGTATCCTGAGAACATGAATAGAGATTATCCTTGCTGAAAACTACATCGGGAAGGGTAGCCGCATACTTTTTGACCTCCCCTACGTCTACTACGCCACCGATATTCTTCCCGCAGTGACAGACGAAGACCCCGATCCGTAACCCTTCTTGATCTACCGGGCGTTCCTCGGGAAAGGCCTTCTCCGCTATGCAGGTGCGGCGGACCGCGGTCAGGAGTTCGGCCGCACAGGCAGCCGTACCGCTGGCTTGCATAACGCTATCCGGAAGCGCCATCGGCCCGCGAAATCCACCGGCGACGTATATCCCCTCCTTACTCGTAGAAAGGGGCGAGAACAGGGCAGTTCGACAGAATCCGTATGTATTGAGATCGATACCGGTTGCCTTGGCCAGATAAAAGTTTCCTTCAGCCGCCTCCAGCCCCATGGGAAGAGCTATCAGGTTAAACCTGTCTTGCTTTAGAGAACCATCTTCGGTGACATACTTTACGATCAAGTCTTCTGTCTGCACATCCCGCTTTATTTCAGAAATTCTGGAACGGACAAACCTTACACCACTTTCCCGGGCCCTTTCATAAAAGGTCTCCAGTCCCTTACCGTACATGCGCATATCCATAAAGAAGATCGTAATATCCAGATCCGGCTCATGTTCTAAGGCCACTATGGCATCTTTAACCGCATACTTGCAGCATACAGACGAACAGTAGCTTTTACCGGAAATCTTATCCCGGGAACCGGCACATTGTATGAAAGCGATCTTTTTAGGCTTTTGTAAATCAGAAGGCCGGAGAATCTTGCCTACATAAGGGCCGGAAGCGCTGGATATCCTTTCAAATTCCAGACCGGTAACAACATTAGGGGAGTCCTGGTAACGATACGTCTTTAATTTTGCCGGGTTGACCTGCTTAAAGCCGGTAGCTAAGATAATAGAGCCAACCTGATAGGTAGAGACCTCTGACCTCTGATTAAAATCGATTGCCCCGGCCTGACAGGCCCGGGTACACTGTTTACACTCCTGTTTGTTTAGAAACAGGCAGTAATCAGGATTAACCGCATAGGCAGAAGGTACGGCCTGCGTATAAAGAATATCAATGGCTTTTCTCTGGGATAAATTCTGGTTATGAGGATCGGGTAGGGTAACCGGGCAGTACTGCGCACAAACCCCACAAGCCGTACACTTGGTTTCATCCACATAGCGTGGCTGTCGCCGCACCTTGACCCGGAAGTTTCCGGCAATACCCGATACTTCCTGAACATCGGCGTTGGTAATGATTTCTACATTGGGAGACCGACCGGCCTCCACGAGTTTGGGCGCCAGTATTCAGATAGCGCAGTCATTAGTCGGAAAGGTCTTGTCCAGGCCGGCCATAATACCGCCTATGGCCGACGACCTTTCAATCAGATAGACGTAAAATCCGCCATCTGCCAGATCCATAGCCGCCTGGATCCCGGCAATCCCACCTCCGACCACCATGACCGCACCAATGAGTCGCTTATCGCCGATTTGGGTCTTCATGGGAACCATCTTCTCTATCTCTGACTACAGTGTCCAATCGTATTGTTCCTAACATCCGCATATCAAAATCCCGAGCAACTTCCTGCTGCACAAAGCGCCTTAGCGCCACGTTATCTTCGCCCTCTAATCCTCTACCAGTTCCAGTGCGCCGGAGTTGCACCAACGCACACAGGAGGGACTGGGCGGTATGCCGCAAAAATCACACTTTAAGGGAATGCCGGTTTCGGCCTCGATGAAATAAGGTTTCTCTGGACAGGAGGCCCGGCAGAAGGCGCACATGTCATAAGTCTGCTCACCGATGACGATGTAGTGTTTTGAAGTGCAGGCCGCATCTACAAACGGCCCGGCGATCACCGGGTAGTAGCGATTGCCGTCCCTCATCACCCGTACACGGGATCGTCTCGGATTTACGGTATTGGCCACATGATTGAGTGAACAGGCCGTCTCACAGTGCCTACACCCCGTGCATTTGGTATGGTCGATCTTTATTCTTGGCACTATCCCACCTCCAGGTCAAATGCCCTTAAAGTCTCAGGCAGTGGCTCCCCTTGTTCATTCCAGCCCCTGAGATGATAATATTCAGGGATCATCTCCTCTATCCGGCTGATCTGTCCCTCAGCCGGCCCATCAGGTATCGGTTCTTTGGTGAAGCGATCCGGCAGAGTATCGTGACTGGCATCAAATCCTGCACGCATATTGAAGCCCTTCTCCAGATTCCAGATCCTTTCACCGATAAACAAAAGGTCATCTGCCTTGTAACTCGTTCCCAGGCAACTATTCACCATGGGTACGTAGTTATTGAATTTGAGTCCCATCAGAGGCCAATTGCACAGCCCCAGAGAGTCCATAACGGCTGTAGTATCTTGATACCGCTTCACAAGCAGAGGCTTTCCCTCAAGTTCTGTTGGCTCAAGATTCTCATGTACATTAAGGAGTTCATCGATAAACGTATAAGCGTATAGGTGATGGGGCCCATAGTTGCAGGTGGCAAAGTGAAGTCCCATTCCCTGAATGGCCCGGGGGTCAAAAGGTGCCAAAGGAAGATTCTTTACGCCCATAAAGATCTCCGGCCTTCCAAATTCTTCGGCTAAGGCCTGTCCGCCCTGACCTAAACGCCTGGCATATCCCTTCTTCGTAGCCATGAGGCGCAGCGCCTCCACCATGGCCTCGCCGTTGCCGAACCTCAGATCAATCTTCAGCTCCTCAGGGGTAATCACCTTTTTCTCCACTAATTCCATAATTGTGGCGAGAGCCCCTCCGGCAGCTACGGGGTCGAGGCCCATTTCTCCGCACATCATGCTCGCCATGCCGATCGTAGCCAGGTCGGTAATCCCGCAATTCACCCCCAGAGAACCGATAGCCAGATAGGTCGGAGCCATCCCTTTCCCTTCGTAGGCAGGGTGTTTAACATCTGCTTTTTTGATGCAGGCAATAGGGCACGCAAAACAGCCACGACTCCTTAAGGCAAAGCCGCTGTTCAGGGCCTCGGTACCGATATTTCTTAACGGAAGCGGAGCGCGGCGAAAATTGTTCTGTGGCAGGATACCTTTCTGATAACACAAACCCACCAGAAAAGCAGTTCCCGTTTGCGACATGGACTGGGTAAGAGGGGCGCTGTTGAGCTTATTAATCAAGGTGGTGACCACCTGCATAAATCGATTACCGTCCGCCACCTGCAGGGAGTGCCGGCCTCTGACGGCAATCGCCTTAAGATTCTTAGAACCCATAACCGCACCGATACCCGCGCCGCCTACAGGAAGGAATCGGTCATTAACCAGATTGGCCAGGGGAAGAAGCCGTTCACCCGCCGGGCCGATGGAAGCTACGTAGGTCTCCCGGGCACTCCACGGGTCACCTAGGTTCTTTTTAAACAATTCTTCGGTTTCAACCGTAGTACGTCCCCAGTACTCCAGGGCGGGAATAAGCTTTACCTTGTCATCTAGGATTGAGATAATAACCGGTATTTCAGCTTTACCTTCTATTATGAGCATGTCAAAGCCTGCAAACTTTAGCTCGGCTCCAAAATGTCCACGCATCTTTGCGCATACCAATCCGCCGGTTAATGCGGACTTGGTGATTACATTACATGAGGCCCCGGTTATGGCCCCGGTACCGACCAGCGGACCCGAAGTAAAGACAAGCTTATTCTCAGGAGAAAAGGGATCTACCTGAGGAGCTACTTCATCTACAAAAGCCTTTACGCCTAACCCCCGTCCTCCCAGAAACTTTTCTAACAGTTTAGGATCGATCTCCTCGATGTGGTGTTTTCCTTGGGTCAGATTTATCCTCAGACAACGACCGATCCATCCATTCATTTCTTATTCTCCCTGTTTCCTATAGCTAAATCAATTAGGACGTCCGCCTGAGGCGGACCGATACCCACAGAAAACTATTTTTCTTAAATTATCAAATGCCTCACTTTAACTTCGGTTAGTTCTTTACATTTTAAATCTTGACAATCTGCGTTCACCCTGTTGAATAGGGTTCTTTCGACAGGGCTCAGAACCCTGAGTATATTGAAGGGTTCCCTTCGGGAAATTCAACAGGGTTCATCTGCGTCCGAAATGGAACTTCCTACGCAGTACCCTTAAGCCACTCTACGGTTTTTTCTTTCAGGGCCTGATCATAGCCAAAAGTAATGCACGCCGTGCGGCAACAGCCACAGCCGATGCATTTTTCGGTATCAACATAAATGGAACCCTGCTGATCTATTATGGCGCTTACTGCACATACCGGCAGTGCAAAACAGGACTTGCAGTTATGTTTGCATATCACATTTAACATAGCTTATTTTCCTCCCTTACTAATGTTCAATATTAGCCTAATATCTTATCTACTTCTGCTGCATCGGACTCCATGACATAGGAAATTCCGGAAACTTCCGCCGCATCCCTGGTCAAAGCCACCAGATCGTTACGATCAATGTATTTGAGGGCAAATTTTCTGGCCCCGGCCATAAATTGCTGGAGGCCCTGTTTCAGCCGGTCAATATAAGAATACATGCCTATGGCCCCGGCCGGAAGCTTGGTAAAGTCTTTACCAAAGCGTTCCCTAAGTTGTGCCCCTACGGCAAAGAGGCGCAGGTATCCTTGCTCTACATCTTCACCTTCCAGCTCCATTTTTTGCGCCATTAACTTTCCGTGAGTCTTGCCCACCATGGCCGCCGTGAGAATGGCCCGTCCCAGGCAAATGGCCTTGACATAGGGCGCACCCAGCGCCAGTGCCTTAAAAAGATGGTCTTCCAGAGAGAGACCGCCCGCTATGGCAATCGGCGGGATATAGGCCCCCCTGGCCGCCAGCCGCTGACACATCTGATAGGTCAGGCATTCTAACTGCACGGTGGGGATGCCCCACTCATTCATCATACGCCAGGGACTCATGCCGGTTCCGCCTCCGGCTCCGTCTATGGTGAGGAGATCAAGCTTGGCATTTGAAGAAAACTTAATGGCCCGCGCCAGGTCTGCCGGACGATAGGCCCCGGTCTTAAGGGTCACATACTTTGCGCCGACAGACCGCAGGTGCTCGACCGATTTGTAGAAGGCCTCCTCATCTACCATGCCAAGGCGGGAATGCCGTTCGAACTCTGTTATACCGCCGGCCTTGAAGGCGGTCTGAACAGCGGGATTGGTTGGATCCGGGAGCACGATATAACCCCGGTCCTTCAACTGCAAGGCCCTCTCGATCGAATGCAGCTTGACTTCGCCGCCGATGTCCTTGGCGCCCTGGCCCCACTTTAATTCAAATATCTCAATGCCTAACTGCCCAATCACATATTCCGGCACACCCAACTTGGTGTCTTCTACATTGGCCTGAATAATAATACCGCCGGTCCCGTCGTACCATTGCCGGAAGGCGTTAATGCGACGCTCCATCTCCGGCGACTTAGAGATCTTCCCATTCTTGAATTCCGCCTGAGAATCCATGCCACAAATATTTTCACCGGCAACCACCAACACACCCGAGATGGCTGCACCCACAGCCACGTCTTCCCAATTCACACGAGCGATATCCGTGGACCCAACTGCACCCGTAAACACTGGAAAATCTAGCTTGATGTTGCCACCCGCACCCACGGCCGTAGTGGTATCCACCGCCGGGAATGTGGCCTTATCGGAATCGGCCTCAATTCCCACGGCGCCTACAGCCGTACCCTGGATATTGAAATGGGAGAAATCTACCGGGTAATCCTTTTCTGAACCAGAGGTGATAACTCCGAAAGGCATAGGATATATCACCTCTCTCCCTTTAAGGGCTGACCGGCCGATTTCGCACGGTCCTTCACAGCCGTCCACACAGGTCACGCAAATTCCTGACCCGGGGGCGGGTGTCACCCTGGTTGTAGTAAGGGTGGCAACGCTTCGATTCGGTTTGCTAAATGACATAGTCCATTTACCTCCTGCGTAAGATTTTTTCTGACAGTTGTACTGAATAAATTAACAGTCAAAACAGTTATACTTAACAATCTGGGCAAAAAAAAGCCCGCACTACCACTTAGGGTAGGCGGACATCATCGTCGTCTGCGACCAGCACGCCGTTGTGTTGGTCACAATTAAGAAACTAGCTATTATAAAAGTCGGATTTTGTCAATAGCTAATTTATTTGTGCACTAGTTTATTTGTGTACTCCGTTCATCGTGGACTAAGGTCAGGTAACGGTCTGTGCGTAGACTTATTATGAAACAGCCGCTTCTTCAGCCTCTATCCGGACCGGCATGGTAACCTTACGCCGCCGCACACGCGGAAGTTCGGTAACATCTTTGTGCGAATAATCCAGGGTCTTTTTTCCGTTCAACAATGCAAGGAGCAGTCCTTCGTCCCGGCAACGGCCCTTACGGGCACATTTCATGCGCGTATGCTCAAAGTAGTAAAGAGGTGCAAGGCACTTGAATGCGCGTATATCGATGTTATCTTCGCCGTCGTTGTTACCATAGGAAATTTTCTTTTTCCCTCGCAGTATCTCCTTACCCATTGCCAGATCCGGACAGTCGTCACCAAAGCGTGCGCATGCCGCACAATGTTCGAAAAAACGTAAGGGTGCTTGGCATTCAAACTCCATGACGCTAATATTGTTTGAAACCTTTCCTACCATATCCTCCTCCTCTAATTGTGGCGCGTGAAAACCTTACAAGGCTCTGGTCCAGTCCTAAAGTCAACCATTGGGACTACCCTGACATCTTCGCCTTCCCTAACACCGATAGGATTGGTCACCTGCCAACGCCCTCCAAGTCATGTTCAAAATTTCTAAAAATATCATATAAACTAATATTATATCTGTCAAGTTCAGTTATACTAATAGACGTTCAAAAATCAA